>JAYSUQ010000001.1:0-6910 GCA_043718985.1 Bacteroidota bacterium
GTATGTTTTTACTTCATAAAAATGCTGAGCTTTTGGGGGCATTTTTTGTTTAACATCGTTAATAAAAATTTCGCCATCTTTAATTTCTAATTTATCGCCTGCAATGCCAACACAACGCTTAACATAATGCTCGCGTTTATCAACTGGCCTACCAACTTTTTTACCATTTTTAATTTGCATTCCCCCTAAATCAACAATATAATTTGGGTTATTCATGTTTTCATATCCGTGTTGACGAGCCATTTCGTAATAACTAGTAAATTGCTGCGTGCCCATTGTAACAGTATCTCCATCGGGATAATTAAACACAACAATTTCGCCATTGTTTGGTTTTGAGTAACCAGGCAAGCGAGTGTAAGGTATTTTTATCCACTCTAAATACGATTTTGTTTCGGTGGTAAATGGTAGGGTATGATGCGCAAATGGAAATGCCATTGGAGTTTGTGGTACTTTAGCGCCATAACAAATTTTATTTACAAATAAAAAATCGCCTACCATTAACGATTTTTCTAACGATGATGTTGGTATGGTAAATGCTTCGAAAAAGAACCCACGAATAATTGATGCTGCAACAACTGCAAAAATAATTGGATCGGCCCAATTTTTAATAAATGTCGATTCTGATTTAATATCAGTTGTTCCAAAAAATTTAATATCGTTACTAAAACCCAAATAAGGCATGTATAAATAAGGCATAAACGATGCGTACACTAAATCGTTAGTATTACGTTTTTTAAATGCGCGTGCTAAATGAAAACCATACACACCATACATAATGAGGTTAACGCCAGGTACAATCATAATTAAACCCCACCACTTTGGGCGATTAATTATTTTGCCAGTTTCCCAAAAATTATAAATTGGTATTAAGGCCTTCCAAGATGGCAATCCAGCTTTTTCAAATATTTTATATAAACCAATAAATGAAATTAAAACGAGTAGTAAAAAAATGATGTTGCCGATATACATACTTTTTGTTATAAAATGATGAGTTGAATTGAAAAATTATAAGTGTTGAATATACAAATCTTTAACTTAAAAATTTATTAATAAATGCTAAATGCATTAAAGGTTTTTAAATTAAATCGTTCATTGTAAATATACCTTTTTTACCTTTAATAAATTCGGCAGCTATAACAGCGCCTAAAGCAAAGCCTTTTCGGCTGTGTGCTTTATGCATAATTTCAATGTCATCTACCTCCGATGTATATTTTACAATATGTGTTCCTGGCACTTCGCCTTCTCTTACATCTTTAATAAATAATGTATCAGAATTTTTATCAGTTATACTCCATTTTGTTTTACGTTCTATTTTTTTGAGTACTTGGTTGGCTAATGTAATTGCTGTTCCGCTTGGTTTATCTAATTTATGAATATGATGAATTTCTTCCATCTCAACATTATAGCTATCATATTTATTCATCAATTCGGCTAAATAAGAATTGACTTTAAAAAATAAATTAACACCTAAACTAAAATTAGTGGCATAAAATAAAGAACCGTTTTTTTGATTGCATTCGGTTTCAATTTCATTAAAATTATCGTACCAGCCAGTTGTACCAACTACAATTGGCACTTGTGATTCAAAACATTTTTTGACATTGGATATAACAGTGTGAGGCGTACTAAACTCAATTGCCACATCTGCTTTTTTAAGTTCTTCATTTGTAAAAGTTAAGGCATTAGTTTCATCTACTTTTAAAACAATAGTATGCCCTCTTTGCAAAGCGATAAATTCTATCTCTTTACCCATTTTACCATAACCTAGTAGTGCAATTTTCATATTCTTTTTAATGTTATGCGTATTTTGCAAAATTTACAAATTTATTATTTTGCGTTAATCTGTGTAATTATAACGAGCCTTACTTAAATTTTAATTTCAACGTTAACCCTGCCTCTAATTTATTATTGTAACTAAAATTTGAATAAGGCTTTAACTGTAAACTTAAATCATCGCTCACATCAAATGTTTTTAAGTGGGCATCAACATTGGCATCAATAATATTTAAAACATACACTGCGGCGCCTAGCATAATTGCCACATCACGGTATTTTTTGTAATATTTTTTTTGTGTAATTAATTGTTCGTTACTATATAAGGTGCTATTAATTGTAGTTACATCGTCGTCGTTTTGTGCTAATAAATTGTTGCTATAAAATTTATATTTTTTATGATTTGTATATCCCCAATAACCTAAGCCACCTAAAGCGGCATAAATAACTGGTGCTTTCCAATACTTTGCATTGTATATTTGACCACTACCGGGTAATATTGCACTTAAAATTGTTGCCTTACGGGCATCGCCATAAATGGCTTTTCGTTTTGCTTTTTTAAGTGATAACGAATCGTTTTTTACATTAATAAGCGTATCATTTTTTTGAGCTGATGCTAAACTACAACTCAATACAAATAAAATAAAATATAGTAACTTAAAATTCAATTACAGAATGTTGTTATAACTTAAGTTAGTTTATGTCAAAAAAAGATAAAATATGTTCAAGCTCGGTATCGTTACTAAAGCTAAGCAATAGTGAGCCTGTGCCTTTTACATTTCGCTTAAAATTAAAGGAGTTGCTAAATATTTTTTCTAATTTTTTTTCTATTTGTTTATCTTCAATAGTTAACGGCTTTTCAATTTTAGAAGTTTTTGGTTTAAATTGATTTTTTTCGTTACGAGCTAAATCTTCTAATTGGCGAACCGATAATTCATTTTCTACAGCCAATGCAAATATTGCTAATTGCTTGTCGTCGTTTTCAATACTTAATAATGCTCGGGCATGGCCCATTGTTATATCTTTATCGCGAACTGCTTTTTGTATTACAGCTGGTAGTTTTAATAATCTTAAAAAATTTGTTACCGTACTACGTTGTTTATTTACTTTTTCGCCAAGTTGCTCTTGCGTAATACTACACTCATCTATTAATCGCTTGTAGCTTAAGGCAACTTCAATGGGGTCTAAATCTTCGCGTTGTATGTTTTCAATTAACCCCATTTCTAACATAGCTTGGTCGTTTGCCACGCGTATGTATGCCGGAATTTCTGTTAATCCTGCTAATTGTGTTGCTCTAAAACGGCGCTCGCCCGATATTAGTTGGTATTTATCGTACCCCATTTTACGAACTGTAATGGGTTGTATAATGCCATGTTGTTTAACCGAATCGGCAAGTTCTTGTAATGCAATTTCTTCAAAATTAGTACGTGGTTGAAACGGATTTGTTTCAATATCTTTAATTTTTATAACTGCAATAGATCCAACAACTGGGCTCGAATCGCCAGATTGCTTGGTAGTTATATCTGTTTTAGCATTTTCTAACAATGCACTTAATCCTCGGCCTAATGCTGGCTTATTTTGTTTGCTCATTTTATTATTTTTAAATTTTTAATGTTTAGTTTTTAGTATTAAACACTAAAAACTTATAACTAAACACTAAACTATCCTTCGTTAAAATCGGTTTCCTCTTCTGTAAAATTCATCATACGTTCGCCATCACTAATTTTAGTTAAACCATTGCGTTGCAATATTTCGCGGGCTAAGTTTAAATAATTTAATGAACCTTTACCAACAGCATCGTGCATAATAATTGTTTTACCGTGGCTTGGCGCCTCGGCTAATTTTGTGTTTCGTTGTATTACGGTACTAAACGTCATGTTTTGAAAATGCATTTTAACCTCTTCAACAACCTGATTTGCTAATTTTAATCGAGGATCGTACATCGTTAATAATATACCTTCAATATCTAACTCGGTATTAATATGTTCTTGCACCAATTTAATTGTTTGCAATAGTTTACCCATGCCTTCTAAAGCAAAATACTCGCACTGTACTGGTATTATAACACTATCTGCTGCAGCTAAACTGTTAATAACTGTTAGGCCAAGTGATGGGCAACAATCAATTATAATAAAATCGTAGTCGTCTTTAATTTTATTTAAAGCCGCTTTCATCATATAATCTCTGTTGGGTAAATTAACTATTTCGAGCTCAATGGCAACTAAATCGGTATTAGTTGGCAACAAAAACAAATTCGGTGTTTCTGTTTCTATAATTACATCTTTTGGATGCTTGCTATCAATAATACATTCATATAATCCAGCTTTTACATCACGTGGCTCAATACCAACGCCCGATGTTGAGTTTGCTTGCGGATCGCCATCAACCAACAATGTTTTATACTCTAACACCGCTAACGATGCGGCTAAATTAATTGCCGAAGTTGTTTTACCAACTCCACCTTTTTGATTCGCTATTGCTATTATTTTTCCCATATATTTAAGTTTAAAAATTTAAAAACTTAAATTCAATTTTATTGAATTTAAAAATTTAATCTATAGTGTAATTGTTTCTCCTATTTGCATTAGTGTTAATGTTTTGCCTAAATTTTCAAACTTTTGTTTTACTACTTCTTTATCAATTTTAATATCATCAAACGTATCGTAATGCATTGCAATTACATGGTTACATTTTAAAAAACCGGTAGCTAACAATGCATTTTCTGGACCCATTGTAAAATTATCGCCAATAGGCAAAAACGAAAAATTAAGTTTTTTATAATCGCCAATTAATTTCATATCGTAGGTTAATGCAGTATCGCCAGCGTAATAAAAATTACCTTCGGGGGTTTCTACCACAAAGCCCATTGGGTTTCCGCCATAAGTGCCATCGGGTAAACTACTACTATGTTCGGCCTTAACACATTTTACTGTTCCAAAATCAAACTGTTTTTTTCCCCCCGTATTCATCGGATGAATGTTTGTTACGCCTTGTTTTTTTAACCATTCGGCAATTTCCCAAACGCACACAACGGTTGCATTAGTTCGTTTTGCTATAGCTACTGCATCGGCAATATGATCGAAATGACCGTGAGAAATTAATATATAATCGGCGTTAACGGTTGTAGCATCTATGTTTTTTGCTAAATTGTTTGGTGTAATAAACGGATCAAACAATAAATGCTTGCCGCTTATTTGTACTCCAAAACACGAATGACCGTAATAAGTAATGTTCATTTTAAATAATAAAAGGTTCTAAATCAATCTCGTAAAAATAAACTATTTGGGGTTTTTAAGCGTTTTTAGTTTTTAACACTAAAAAACATAACTTTGCTAAAATGTTAATAATATTATGAGTTCAATTACAATTATATCTGCAACTAACCGTAACGATAGTAATACCGAAAAAATTGCTAACTACTATTTAACTAATTTAAAAAGTAAAGGAATTAACGCTTCATTATTGAGTTTAAAAAACTTACCACAAAATTTTTTATTTACCGATTTATATGGTCAACGTTCGCCAGCGTTTCAAACAATTATTGATACGTATATTGAAAACCAAACAAAATTTATTTTTGTAGCACCCGAGTATAATGGCAGTTTTGCAGGGGTTTTAAAGGTTTTTTTAGATGCCATACCTCCCAAAATGTGGACAGATAATAAAGCATTGTTAACAGGTGTAGCAAGTGGTAGGGCTGGTAATTTAAGAGGATTAGAGCATTTGACAAATGTTTTAAATTATTTAAAAATTAATGTTTACCATAACAAATTGCCCATAAGCAGTGTTGATAAATTAGTTGATACATCGGCAAACCTTACAGATGTTGATACTAAAAACGTTATTGATATGCAACTTGATGGTTTTTTAAAATTTTGATTTTAAAATTAATTACACAGTTTAAAGCATTATTTAACACGAAAACTACAACGTATTTATTATCATTTACTTATATTTTCTTTAAAATATCGTCGTGCATTAACTTTAAAAATAAAAATTTAAACCTCTTTTTTAAACTTCCGTTTATTAATTATTTAATTGTAAGCTATGTGTTTATTAAGGTTTTTGTTATTGTAACTAAATGTATTAAGCATTATAAAATTAACAATACTATTAGTGATTTTTATGATAAAATAAATTTAAGTATAAAGGCAGCTTTACCTAATTTTAGTTCGAAAATACAGTTAACTATTTCGCAAGAAATTGCTACAATTTATTATTCATTATTTAGTTATTGGTACAAACCACAAAAACAATATAACGAGTTTACTTACCATAAAAACAACAGTGCCATTAGTTTGTATTGGGTATTTATGTTTATTGCGTTAATTGAAACAAGTATTGTACACTTTGTTTTGTATAAATACAACCTACAGCGATTAAGTATAGTTTTATTATTTTTGAACATTTATACTTCGTTAATTTTATTAGCACATATAAATGCAATGAAAAAACGTTTTAATTATGTATGTCAAACCTATTTAAAAATCAACAATGGCGTTTTTATATCACAGTGTATTTTATATAAGAATATAAAAAAAATAGAACCATTTAAAGAAGAGCATTTAAAAGATAAATCAATTTTAAGAGTAGGTTTAATAGGTAAATTAGAGTCGCAAAATATAACAATACATTTTAACGAAAAGCAAACTGTTAAATTGTTTTATGGCATAAACAAACCAGTAATGGCTATAGCTTTGTATGTAGATGATTGCGTTGAATTTGAAAACCAAATAGCCGAAAAATTAAATAAGTTTACCAACCTTTCGCACTAATTCATACTCTGCATCTATTAATAAATTTTTACTTTTACCTGCAGCCACAGCTAACTCATCGCATCTGTTGTTTTCGGCATTAGATGCATGGCCTTTAACCCAAACAAATTTAGCATTAACCTGTTTTTGAATTACTAAAAAACGTTTCCATAAATCGGGATTGGCTTTATCTTTAAATCCTTTTTTAACCCAACCATAAACCCATCCTAAGTTAATCGAATCTACCACATATTTTGAATCGGAATAAACAAACACCGACACATCAACTAACTTAACCGATTCGAGTCCAACAATTGCTGCTAACAATTCCATTCTGTTATTTGTAGTTAACCTAAAGCCACCCGAAATTTCTTTGCGCTGTG
>JAYSUQ010000002.1:0-2494 GCA_043718985.1 Bacteroidota bacterium
AGTCCCTTTCAGCGGAGAAGGAGGGATTCGAACCCTCGGTACAGTTTCCCGTACGCATGTTTAGCAAACATGTCCTTTCGGCCACTCAGGCACCTCTCCTATCTCTAAATTTAATTAGAGTCGCAAATTTAATAAAATATTTAATTTAATACTCATTATACTAAAAAAAATATTTTTTTATGTACTTTTAGTTTTATGAACTATTTAAAATTGTATGGTATTACTATTGTCATTTTTTGCCTATCACTTTATGCATGCAATACAAAGCTTAAAAAAAACAACAATACACTTGTAGCGCACTTAATAAGCGAGCCCGACGATTTGCACCCAACAAATGGTGCATCGGCAGTTAGAGCCGAAATTAATAATTACATACATTTTACTTTACTTAAAATAGATTTTAAAACAGGGCAGTTAATTCCCTGCATCGTTAAACAATTACCTCAAATATCGCCCGATGGCTTAACCTATAGTTATGAGTTAAAAAACGATGTAACTTGGGATAACAAAAAACCAGTTACAGCTTATGATGTTGATTTTACAATAAAAGCAAGTAAATGTTTGCTTACAAATAACCCTGGTTTAAAATCGTATTGGCAAAATATAAAATCATTTAATGTTGATGAAAATACTCCTTCAAAATTTTCAATTACCATGAAAAAAAATTACATTTTAAATTCGTGGTTTTGGACAGATTTTCCAATCATTCAACAATCTTTTTATGATTCGTTAAACATATTATCTAAGTACACTTACAACCAATTAACAGATAGCGTGTTTTTAAAATCGCATGCAGATATTAACAAATGGGCAACAACTTTTAACGACCCTAAATATTACTCAAACATAAATTTTATTAGTGGTGGTGGTGCATACAAAATAACAAAATGGGAAAAAGGAATATCGCTTACGCTAGAAAAAAAACAAAATAATTGGACCAAAAATTACCAAAACTATTGGTTTGCACAAGCTAATGCCGATAAAATTATTTTTAAATTAAATAACAATAATGCTTCAACGTTGCTAGAGTTAAAAAATAACACCTTAGATGTTAGCACTGCGGTAGATTTTGCAAGCTTTACCGAATTAAAAAACGATACCAAATTTAACCAAACACATTTAGTGAAATTAGCCGATACATATAACTACTTGTACATTGCAATTAATACAAAAGCCGATGGCATTAAACATCAAAAAATATTGAATGATGTTTTAGTTCGAAAAGCATTAGCTTTATTAACGCCCTACGAACAAATTAATAAAACAATATATAACAACACTAGTAAGCGAAGTGTAGGGCCAATATCATTTAATAAAATAGATTTTAATACTGATTTAAAACCTTTACAATTTAATATAGAGGCGGCAATTAAGCTTTTAACACAAGCGGGTTGGAAGGATACAGATAACGATCAAGTTTTAGATAAAATAATTGATGGAAAAAAAATACAATTAGAATTAGATTTAAATTTTTTAGGTGCGCAAAAACAATGGGAAGATATGGCAAAACAAATTGCCGAAAGTATGAACAAGGCTAAAATTTTTGTGAAATTAAACTCACTCGATTACACCAATTTTTTAAACGCCTTAATGACTCACGATTTTGATTTAAGTATTGGCGCTTGGCAAAGTAATGCCCAGCCCGAAGATTTTTCGCAACTTTGGAGTACTGCATCTTGGCAAACAAACGGGCTAAATTTTACAGGGTTTGGAACCCCAAAAACAGATGCGCTAATTGATAGTATTAACACCTCAATTGATGAACCAAAAAGAATAGCGTTATCTAAAAAATTTCAGAAAATAGTTTATGACGAGCAACCATACATATTTTTATTTTCGCAAACCAGACGTGTTGTTGTAAATAAAAAATGGAATAATATTGAGGTTTATGCCGAGTCGCCTGGAGTACTTTTAAATACTCTAAAATTAAACTAAGATGTTTAAATACATACTAAAAAAAATAATTTGGTTTATACCAACATTAGTTTTAGTTAGCTTATGTACATTTTATTTATTATCAATTTTACCTGGCGATGCGGCTACGCAAATGGCACAAACGCACAAAAATGGTCAGCTACAATCTGCAGAAAATTTTAAAGCGCAAAAATTGTATTGGCAAAAAAAATTAGGTTTAAATGCACCTTTATTTTATTTTACTGTTTGTAAATTATCAGAACCCGATAGTTTATTTTTAATATTTGATAAAAAAGAATTTGAGTTATTGAAATCTGAAATAAATTTACAGCACAAAAACTCAATAAAAAGTGTTATACCCAAACTAATTTTCAATGGCCGTAACAATCAATACCACGCCTGGCTATTTGGCAATAGTTTCAAAAAAGGCTTATTACAGGGTAACTTTGGGGTATCTTATCAAAAAAATGAACCTGTACTAAACATTATTTTAAATAAATTAAACTGGTCGCTATTATTTTCATTTTTAGCCATTATTTTAGCCTATGTTATTAGCATTCCTATTAGTATTAATAATATA
>JAYSUQ010000011.1:0-6727 GCA_043718985.1 Bacteroidota bacterium
GGGCTCAAGCAAAAGCAATAAGAAAAAAAGAAAGATGCACGCCTAGTGAACTTTTTTTTAATTCTAAAATATGACTTATTATATTGATTTAGCTATATAAAAAAACTATAGATGAAACAGATATTTAAAACAATAACGATTGGGGTATTAGCAATAAGTTTAACAAATTGCAAAAAAGATAACACAACGCCCGAACCAACGCCTGTTGCGCCACCAGTAGCAACAATAGCAACAGGTAATTTAAAAATTAGGTTTGAAGCCATGGTAGATACAAATGTGTTAGCGCTAGGCTCTCAAATGTATACTAACCAAGCAGGCAACACGTTTAACGTAACTAATTACCAATATTATATTAGTAATATTAAGCTAACTAAAAGCGATGGTTCGGTTTGGATAGAAACAAATAGCTATCATTTAATTGATTACTCAGATGATGCTACAACATTATTAAACCTTGCCAATGTACCTTTTGGTAATTACACAGCCATTGCATTTACAATTGGTGTTGATAGTTTAAGAAACGTATCGGGCGCACAAACAGGAGATTTAGATCCATCAAAAGGAATGTTTTGGAGCTGGAATAGCGGTTATATAATGGCTAAGTTTGAAGGCACCTCGCCACAATCTACTGCTAACGCGCAAAAGTTAACGTTTCATATTGGTGGGTTTTCGGGCACTAATAATGTAATTAAAACAATAGCACCATCGTTTAACAACGATACCGCAAAAGTTACAGCATCGGTATCACCCGAAATACACATTGCAAATAATTTGTTAGAATGGTTTGATACGCCAACAGCAATTGATTTTTCTGTAACAAATACAGTACACATGCCAGGTTCAGTAGCAAAAAGTATTGCTAATAATTATGCCGATATGTTTATGGTTGAACACATTCATAATTTTTAAAATTATTTATTTTTTAAATCTAACATAAGTGCAATAGCACTTGTGTTAGATTTTATTTTTAATAAAATGAAAAACAATAAAACACTTATAACACTTTGTTTTGCAATGCTGCCATTATTTTTTTTAGCTTGCGATGTGTGCGGAAATTATATGGGCATTACGCCGTACGATAATAAAAACAGTTTATCGTTACTGCACAGATACCGAGTATTTAACGGTTACAGAAACTATCAAAAAAGAAGCTCTTTTTTTCCAACGGGTGCTTACAAAATTGCGCACGGCGACCCATTAGAGGCAAAAGATTCGGTAGTTGTATTTAATAATTATGCTAGCCAAGATTTTGAATCGTATAAAGTAGTTGAACTTCGCTTTAAATACTTTGCCACAAAAAAAATCGAGTTGAATTTTTTTATACCAGTAATAGATAATAAATCTAAAACAAACGGTTATAGTGCACACCATACCGGTTTTGGCGATGCATCGGTAAATGTTGGCTATCACTTAATTAAACCAAAAAGCGAAGCCAAAATAAAACATAAATTAATAGTAGGCGTTGGTTTAAAGCTACCAATAGGTAATTTTTATGCCCACGACAATAATAGTAATCGGTTACCATTTGAGATGCAGCCAGGCACTGGTAGTTGGGATGGATTTGGTTATATAAATTATGTTGGTATGACAAATAACTTTGGGCTAAGTGTAAGTTTAAACTATAAAGCAAATGGGCAAAACAAATTTAGTGAGCAAATGATGGGTGCTCAAAATCATTTTGGTTCTGTTTTTTATAAATTTAAGCTTAAAAAAATAGTGTTATATCCATCAATTCAATTTAATGGTGAATACACAAAAGGATTGAGCGTTAAAAAAACAATGCAACAAAACACTGGCGTAAACTCATTGTTAATTGGGCCAGGGCTTGATGTGTATTATAAAAAAATAGCAATTAATACATGTTGGCAATTTACCGCCGCCGAAAAAATTAAAGATGGCGCCTTAAAAAGTGTTGGCAGAATTAGCGTTGGTTTAAGCTATTTATTTGGGAGTTAGGAGTTATAAATATTCTTTTTTTAATAATTCACAAATTGTGGTTAACTCTTTAATATTTATGTCTTTTGCAGGATTAATGTAATATACTTTTATCTGTTTTCTGCCTTCGGCAACAAGTTTTTTGTGAGCTACTTTGTGTCCTTTTACAAAACCAATGTAAGTTATTAACGGTAATTTTTTACTAACACTAATGTAGCAAAACCATTTGTTTTTATGATAATAAAACGGTGTGTTAAACTTCCAGTTTTCTTGTAGTTGCATGTTGTTTATAAAAAACGAGCGCATAAACAATAACGCCGATTGATGTGGCTCGGGTAATTGTAAAAAATAATTATCGAGTAAGTGTTCCATTTAAATAAAAACTATTAATGTAAACTATTTTAATTTATATTTGAAATTTTTAGAGATTAAATTTACGACTCAACCATGCCTCAAAACATACTAGATAGTTTGCAAACCTATAACCAACTTATTCGCGAAGCTAGTGGCAAACAAGCAGAGTTGATAAAAGAAATTGCGCCAATTTTAAAAGACCTCAATTTGCTTTATAAATCAATGATGCCGGGTACCCCCGAAGGCCTTGATACAAAAACATACATTAACAACAAGGATCGACTTTTTGAGTTGAAGACAGAAATAAAAGAAATAACGAGTTATTTTAAAGACTACGTTAATGTAACTAACAGCATACACGGTGCTTACAGCCACATTTGGGGAAGTTATGCCGAAAAAACTTTGTTTGATGCCGCAACCTCGTTATTACAAAAACAAAAAGGGTGCAAAACATTTTATTATAAAACAAAAAAAACATTTGATAAAAACAAACAACTCGAAATTGATATGTTAGCAGAGGGCGATGATGAGATTTTTATTGTTGAGGTTAAATCTATTTTAAAGCCCGAAGTTTTTGGCCAACTCATAAACATTGTAGATAAATTTAACACACATTTTCCGCAAGATGAAGGAATAAAAACAGTGCCCGTGCTCGCTTGTTTATCGGCTACTAATAATTTAATTGAAGTTGCAAAAAACTCGGGCGTTTTAGTTATTACCCAAGTAGATGATGTGTTTATGTTTGTATAACTAATAGCGTTTTTTTAACAATAAAAAGGTTCGATAGCAAATGCGCAACCGAACCTTTTTAAAAATTAAGTTAAACAATTAATGTGTTAAATTACCACTTGCTGTAAGCGTTTGACTGCCTGCACCAACTAATTTATTAAGTACTACATTATTAATTGTTACCGATACATCATTAGCATTTGTAATAACAGTAGCAGTTGTGCCAGCTAACGATTGATATTGTTCTACAGGGCTAGTACTTACAAACTCAATATAAATTTTACCAGCCGCTAATGAGCCTTTGCTTGCCACAACATCGTAAGTGCCGCTTGGCGGATAAGATGAGCTAAACCAATATTTTAAAGCTTTTTGAGGCGTTGATGTTAATGAGCCTTCGTATTTAAAACTGCCACTTGCATCAAGGCTTATGTCTAATTGATTTGGTGTGTAAGATGTTACTCCAATCATATATTGATTTGGCGCTACTCCAACAGGAGTTGTAAAACTTGCATTAGCAGAAGGTATAGTAGGATTAGTACTTACTAATTTGCTCGACAAACTCATATTATTTAAACCAACGTTGTTACTCTCAATGGTAAATATACCACCAGTATTGGTAATAGTGGCTGTTCCGCCTGTTGTAACATAATTGTTTATAAAGTAAGGGGCAGTAGAAAAACTTTTATTAATAGAAACATTAACAACGTTGGATGCAAATGTATTACTAGCTATAGCAATACTATATATACCCGAAGCCATTAAGTAGGTTGGAAAGCGATATTGTAAAATAATGGTTGTGTCGCCTACTACGGCTTTAGCAGATAAATTACAAGTACCATAGGTATCTTTACCCCAATACGGATTGTTTGCCACATTAGTTGCCGTATATACAGTACCATTTGCACCCCACTGATTGACTGTTAATGTTGAGGCTCCGCTAGTAGTGCTACCTGTAGTACTGCCAGCTGTAGTAGTGCTACTAGTAGTTGAAGCGGTTGTATCTGGTGTTGTTTCATCTTTCTTTTTACAAGAAAAAATAATGCTTGTTGCTAATACTGCAACGGCAGTTGTTGTGATGATTTGTTTTTTCATAGATTTTGTTTTTTAGTTTTTGTTAAGAACACCTGTTGGGTTGGTTGCAGAGCGGAGTCGAAGCACAAAACCTGACAGGTGTGATAGATTAATTATTCTTTAATAAATTTTACTGCATTGCTATTACCTATTTGTAAAACGTAAATACCGCTATTTAAGTTTTCGGTTTTTAATTGTGAGTTTTGAGTTAAAATAGTTTCAGTTAAAACTACTTCGCCTAAAATATTTGTTATGGTTAATGAGGTAGGCTCATTTAACATTTCTAATCTTACATTTAAAATTGAATTAGTTGGGTTTGGATAAATAGAAAAAGAATTGTTGTTTTCTAATTCATTAACTCCTATTTGAGTAGCACAGTTTGTTATTTTATATAGATTATCGCTTGATGTAACATAAGTAGTATTTAATGTTGTGTATTGGGTATTAGTTATGCATGTTAAAGTAGTAATTGCAGATTGCACACATTGCTTGCTTGCAGTGCCATTTGGTAATGTTGTTATTAAACCAACATTATTAAAAGAAACATAATCTACCGAAATCATATTTTCGCTACAATAATTTTTGCCTATAGTTCGCGCGTATAAATTACTTGCCGAAAATACATTCATATCTGCTGGTATAATAATAGTTCCATCAGTTACCCAAATTTTATCTTGGTTGCCATTTGGTAAATTATTATCTAAACATTTAATGTAATAAGTATTTCCACTTAAGGTTTGCGCTACATCATTAATACTAGTGAAACCAGCAGGTTGTGTAGTTGAGCTTGGGGCATACAAATCGGCTACTACGCCTGTAGTTAAATCCACTAAATCAATACCAATGTTATCACTATTTGAAGTGCATAATAATTTATTACCTACTTTGCCAAAAGCCCTGCCTATTTGTGTTGATGTGCTGATAGTTGATGTAATTATTGCACTTGAATTTATTTTAAAAATTTTATTATTTGATGCGTTTAATGCTAAAGCAAAAAGCTCGTTACTTGCTTTGTGTTTGTATAAATCGTAATATAAAACAGCACTCGAATCTAATTTAGTAAATGTATTACTCTGATATTTATACAACATGTTTTTGCCAAATATGGAGCCGTCTATAATTTTTGTAGAAAAAAATAAAGCACTACCTATTCCATTTATTTTAACAAGACCGAATACAGATGTTGGTAAAGATTTTATTTTTACTGTGCCTGCTTTTGTAAAATCTGATTTATAAATACCTGTAACACTTGCTGTTCCTGATATGTAAAAATAAACTAGTTCGTTAGTTAAATCAGTATAATATTCATTTATTTGTGAAATAGAATCTGTTATCACAAATAAAGAATCGTAAGTGCTAACGCCATTAAATACAAATAAATTTCTTCCTGCAATTGAAAAACTACTTGATCCTTTGTAATCTCCAACTAAAATATATTTATTGTTTACAATAGATACAGGATAATGATTTACAAATTTTTGAGGATTAGGAAAACTATGAATTAAATCAAAATTATTGGTAGAGGTATTTAATTTTTTTAGTTCATAATTTGCAGGTGCTGGTGTAGTGTTAGTACTAATGTTTTTATACGTATAAAAATTTTGTTCAGTAGCATCAACAATGCCTGTAGTTAAAAATTGATTGTTAACTAACTGTAACGTCTGGGCATTAATATTTACAACAGTAATTGCTGCAATAAAGGTTGTGTAAATTTTTTTCATAGCTGTAGGTTTAAAATTTATGTAAAAATAAGTCTTAATAACCTAAACCTATTAGGGGTTAAGCCTCAAATTAATAGGGAGTACTCCCTATTTTTGGTTTCTATTACGATAACCTTTATTTGTAGCCCATTATTTATTTAAAGCTCAAAATTCAAATGCTTAAACAGCTATTAATCCAGCTTTTATAGCATATTTAACCAAACCAACAACACTTTTACAATCGCATTTTGCTAAAATATTTTGCCTATGGTTGCCTACTGTTTTTATGCTGATGAATAATTTTTCAGCAATTTCTTCGCTGCTCAATTCTTTAGCAATGAGTATTAAAATTTCTTTTTCACGCTCCGATAATTGTGCTAAGTTTTGCTGTAATTTTTTTTCGTTATTAAAATGCGCATAAATAATAGGGATAATTTCTTCGGAGTAATAGGTGCCATCATTACTAATTTTAAAAATAGCCTCTAACAATTTATCTTTGCCTCCATTTTTAAGCATATAGCCATCAGCCTCAGCTAAAACGGATTCTTTAATAATTTCTTTGCTGCTATACATACTAAGTATTAATACTTTAATGTGCGCGTATTTAGATTTTATTATTCTGCAAAGCTCTATGCCCGAAACGGTAGGCATATTAATATCTGTAATTAAAAAATTAATCGCTGCGTTATTTTTTTCTAAATAACGTAACACATCGTTGGTATTATTGCAGGTTTGCAATATGCTTATGTTTTTTTCGGCGCTTAACATAAACTGTAAACCATCAATAATAATTTGATGATCGTCGGCTAAGATTAAATTTACTTTTGTGTTCATATATTAATATTTAATATAATGTTAGTTCCTTTATTATTACTATTTACAGCTAAGTTTGCATTTATTATTTTGGCTCTGGTTATAATGTTACTCCAACCTATGCC
>JAYSUQ010000101.1:0-1815 GCA_043718985.1 Bacteroidota bacterium
TACCGAACTACCACTACCAAAATTAGCCGATAGTGTTAATAAAGAACCGTTACACGTATTGGCATTGTTACTACTTACTAAAGCTGGTGCAGCAACAACATTAATTATAGTAGTAGCCGAATCTTTACAACCCGTAATGCCATCGGTAACAACTAAACTATAAGTACCACTTTGTGCAATTTGTGCAGGTGTAATTTGTGGGTTTTGTTGTGTTGATGTAAAACTATTAGGGCCAGTCCAAACATAACTTCCACCGCCTAAACCTTGTAAATTTATACTTGTGTTTTCGCAAACCAAACTAGTAGTAGCATTTGCGATTACTAATATTTGAGGGTAAACATTTACTGCTACAGTTTGTGTGGCACTACAATTTGCATCGCTTGCGGTTACAATATAATTACCTGTATGAATGGTAGATGCATTTGGTATAGTAGGATTTGCAATATTAGATGTAAAGGTATTTGGCCCACTCCACGTATAGCTATAAGTTGTTGGTGCTGCGTTTAAATTAATAGCATTACCAAAACACACGTTATTACTTCCTCCATTTACATCACTACTAAAAACAGGTAAACTATTAACATTAATATTTACTGCTGCTGTATTTGTACAATTATTTGCATCAGTTACAGTAACCGTATAAATCCCTTGGTTAACGGCTAATACAGGTGTTATAGTTGGGTTTTGCGTACCATTGGTATAAGCATTTGGGCCAGCCCAGCTATATGTGTATGTACCTGCGCTTGATGTTAAATTTAAAACGTCGTTTACACATAAGTTATTATTAGTAGCATTTGCAGTTACAGTTGGTAAAGCATTTACTAAAATATTTACAGTTCGTATTGCAGTACAACCATTGCCATCTATAGTTGTTAATGTATAAATACCCGTTGCATTTGTTGTGGCAATTGGTATAATTGAACTTAAACTATTACTTGTAAAGCCATTTGGCCCAGCCCAAGCAAAACTTGTAGCCGTTGGTGCAGCACCTATTAAATTAATACTATTGCCAACACATAAGGTTGGGCTTGTTGCTAAAGCTGATGAAATTATAGGATTGTAAACAGTTATATTAACATTTTGTTGTGCGGCACAATTACCACCACCAACTGTAATAACATAATTACCCGAGTTTGCCGTACTTGCATTAGTTATTGATGGCGATGCTAAAGTACTTGTAAACACACTTGGCCCCGACCAGTTATATGAATTTACACCAACCGATGTTGTTGTAAAATTTATTGTAGCACCATTACAAACACTAGCACTTAGTGCAGTAGTTGTAAATACAGGTAATGAGTTTACAATTACATTTACAACGCCAGTATTTGTGCAACTATTAGCGCCAGTTACAGTTAATGTATAATCGCCCGTATTTAAGTTCGTAACATTTGTAATAGTTACACTTGCAGCAGCATTAACAACATTGTAGGCATTTGGCCCTTGCCAAGTATAACTTGAACCTGTGCCTGCATTAAGCACAATGTTTTCGCCAACGCAAACTGCGGCATTTGCAGCGCTTGCGGCAACCACAGGTAAATTATTTACCCCAACATTAACTGTATTTGTTCCTATGCAACCATTAGCATCGGTAACAGATAAGGTATAGGTACCTGCATTGGTATTTGTAACCGATGCAATAGTTGGGTTGTTTGTATTTACATTTGGCATAAACGCTCCTGGCCCGCTCCAAGTATATGATGTAGCTGTTATACCAGCATTTAAATTAATTGTGCTGCCAACACAAAAAGAAGGTTGCGTTGCTGCAGGTGTTGGTGCAGGTAGTTGATTAACTGTAACGGTTACATTACCCGC
>JAYSUQ010000102.1:0-14570 GCA_043718985.1 Bacteroidota bacterium
GCGTTTTGTTGGTAATGCACAAGCTCGTATAGATTTTAAAGGAACTAAATTTGCGCTTTTACCCAGTGTTATATACATACAACAAGCAACAGCAAAAGAGATAACACTTGGCACACACTTTAGATACCGCTTTAAAAACGGAACTAAAATTACAGGCAATAGTACCGAGCAAGGTATTAATATTGGTGTGTATTATAGAGTAGGAGATGCACTTATACCACAACTAAATGTAGATTTAGGTAAATATGCCGTTGGCTTATCGTATGATATTAATGTTTCGCAACACCGCCAAGTAAGTAAATACAATGGTGGGTTCGAAATTTATTTAAAGTACATGCTTTTAAATGACGCACTTCGTAAACGAAAATAAAATTTGCTAAAAAAACGTATCTTTAGCCAATGCATAATTTAGATTACAAAACAGCATTAACCACTTACTTAGAAGGTTTTGTTAGCGAACGCCGAAGAGGCAGATTACACGAAGTATTAAACCAACGCACCGCTCATTTAGCAGTTGTGCTAGAGGATGTTTACCAATCGCATAACTTTAGTGCAGTTTTACGAAGTGCTGATATTTTTGGAGTTCAAAATGTAAATTTTATCGAAAATCGCAATAAGTTAAAAATAAGCGAAGACGTATCAATGGGATCTACACAATGGCTTTCGTTAAATCGGTATCAAAATTATGAAAACAATACCCAAAAATGTTTAAGTAATTTAAAGCAACAAGGTTATAAAATTGTTGCCACATCGCTTCATCAAAATTCAATATCGCTAGCCCAATTAAATATATCGCAACCCATTGCATTAGTATTTGGTACCGAACTTACTGGCATTAGTAAAGATGTTGAAGAGATGGCCGATGAGTTTATAAAACTACCTATGTATGGCTTTACCGAAAGCTTTAATATTAGTGTGTGCGCCGCTTTGTGTATGCACGATTTATCAACTCGCATAAGAAACGAAATTCCAAATCATTTTTTATCGCAACAACAAAAAGAAGAAATTTATATTGAATGGCTTAAGGTATCGGTAAAAAAACACGAATTAATTATTAAAGAGTTTGACGCAAATTATTTTAAAAACCATTAAAAAACTTACTTAATTTTTTTAATGGTTTTACATTAAATTAAATAAAATTATAGTAAGTTTGATAGATGGAATTTTCTGCAGGTCAAATAGCTGCCTTATTAGGCGGAGTGGTAGATGGAGATGAAAACACAATGGTTTCAAATTTATCTAAAATAGAAGATGGTAAAACGGGAACTTTATCGTTTTTAGCAAACCCAAAATACACTAACTATATTTACGACACCAACGCAAGTATTGTAATTGTAAATAAAACCTTAGTACTTGATAAACCAATAAAATTAGGATGTACCTTAATACGTGTTGAAGATAGTTACGCAAGTTTTGCGCAGTTATTAGAAATGTATAATCAAGTAAAGGGCGAAAAAACAGGAATTGAACAGCCATCTTTTATTAGTAACAATAGCACTTTGGGTACAAATTGTTATGTTGGCGCATTTGCATACATAGGCGCAAATGTAAAAATTGGAGAAAACGTAAAAATATATCCTCACGTTTACATTGGCGATAATTGCACAATTGGGAGCAATACTACTTTATTTTCGGGAGTAAAAATTTATCACGAATGCGTTATAGGCAATAATGTAATAATACACTCAAGCACTGTTATTGGTAGTGATGGCTTTGGCTTTGCACCTCAAAACGGAAAAGAATTTGCAAAAGTACCTCAAATTGGTAATGTAATAATTGAAGATAATATTGAAATAGGATCTAATTGCTCGATTGATAGAGCAACGCTAGGATCAACTATTTTGCGTAAGGGTGTTAAGTTAGATAATTTAGTGCAAATAGCACATAATGTTGAGGTTGGAGAAAATACTGTAATTGCAGGTTTATCGGGTGTTGCAGGCTCAACAAAAGTTGGTAAAAATTGTATGATAGCTGCTCAGGTTGGTATTGTGGGGCACATTAAAATTGCCGATGGCGTTAAAATTGCAGGTCAGGCTGGTGTTGGGGCATCTATTGAAAAAGAAAACGAAATAGTACAAGGGTCGCCAAGCTTTAGTTTAGGCGATTTTAGAAGAAGCTATGTACTGTTTAGAAACTTACCTAAATTAAATGATCGATTAAATAAATTAGAAAAAAATAAATAATAAATCTGATAAATTAATCTAATTGATAAATTATCAAATTAAAAAAAATAAAATGGCTGATAAACAACGTACTATAAAACAATCTGTATCTGTAAGTGGAAAAGGATTACATACTGGCGAACCTGTAACATTAACTTTTGTACCTGCCGATGTAAATCATTGGTTTAAATTTCAACGAACCGATTTAGAAGGCCAACCAATTATTGAAGCAGATTGCGATTTAGTTGTAGACACAAGCCGTGGCACAACCTTAGAAAAAAATGGAGCACGAGTTTATACAGTAGAGCACGTTTTAGCCGCGCTAGTTGGTATGGGCGTAGATAATTGTTTAATACAAGTTACAGGGCCCGAAATGCCAATTATGGACGGTAGCTCATTAAATTTTATTGAAGCGTTAGAAAGTGTTGGCTTTGAAGAGCAAGAAGCATTTAGAGATTATTTTACAATTACCGAAACATTAACCTACGAAGACCCAATTAAAAAAGTAGAAATGCTTGCTGTACCACAAGATGCCTTTAGGGTAACCGTGATGGTAGATTATGGTAGCGAGGTGTTAGGCACACAACACGCATCAATGTACAATGTTAACGAATTTAAAACTGAAATTGCACCTTGCCGCACCTTTGTTTTTTTACGTGAGTTAGAAGCTTTGTTAGCACATAATTTAATTAAAGGTGGCGATATGGATAATGCCATTGTGCTAGTTGATAGCGAATTACCAAAAGAAAAATTAGACCATTTACGTAAAGTATTTAATAAACCCGATGTTGAGGTTAAAGGGCGCGGTGTTTTAAACAACACCAAATTGCGCTTTTTTAACGAGCCAGCACGCCACAAATTGCTTGATATTGTTGGCGATTTAGCCTTAGTTGGTAAACCAATGAAAATTCATGTATTAGCCGCACGACCAGGACATGCTGGTAATGTTGATTTTGCAAAAAAATTAAAAGCACTCATTAAAAAACAAAAAGCCGAAAAAGATTATTTAAAAATCGATTTATCTAAACCACCTGCTTTAGATATTATGGATATTATGAAGTTATTGCCTCACCGCCAACCAATGTTGTTAATTGATAAAATAATGGAGGTATCGGGCGAGCATGTTATTGGTGTAAAAAATGTAACCTTAAACGAAGAGTTTTTTAAAGGCCATTTTCCTGATAACCCAGTAATGCCAGGCGTTATGTTAATAGAAGCCATGGCACAATGTGGCGGCGTATTGGTTTTAAAAACAGTGCCCGACCCTGAAAACTACTTAACTTATTTTATGAAAATAGATGGCGTTAAGTTTAAACAAAAAGTAATACCAGGCGATACGGTTGTGTTTAGTTTAAATTTAGTTACACCAATACGACGAGGGATTTGCCATATGCGTGGTGTAGCTTATGTTAACAACAAGCCTGTTATGGAGGCCGAAATGATGGCGCAAATTGTTAAAGTAAAAGGCAATGAGGTTAAAACTGTTGAAAGCGTTGTTAATTAATAAAATTTAAAAATACAAATACTTAATATTTTTTTATGATTTCTCCGTTAGCAAATATAAGCCCCAAAGCCAAAATTGGTATTAATGTTACTATCGAAGCTTTTGCAACCATTTACGATGATGTTGAAATTGGCGATAATACTCACATTCATCCCAATGCAATTATTTATCCCGATACTACAATTGGAAGTAATTGCCAAATTTTTCCTGGCGCATTAATTGGAATTGTATCGCAAGATTTAAAATATAAGGGCGAAAAAGCCAAAACAACAATTGGTAATAATACTATAATACGCGAGTATGCAACAGTGCACAAAGGCACCGTTGATAGAATGATAACATCGGTAGGTAATAATTGTTTAATTATGGCTTATGCACATATAGCGCACGATTGTGTGGTTGGCAATAATGTTATTTTAGCAAATTATGTTGGGCTAGCAGGCCATATTACAATTCAAGATTTTGTAATTATTGAAGGCTATACAGCTATACAACAATTTTTAACTATTGGAGCCCATAGTTTTTTAGCAGGAGCATCAAAGGTTCGCAAAAATGTGCCGCCTTATATTAGAGTTGCTCGTGAGCCCTTACAGTATATTGGTGTTAACACCGTAGGTTTATCTCGCCGTGGTTTTGATAAAGAAACCATTAATCAAATTGAAGACATTTACCGTTTAATTTTTGTGAGAGGACACAACATTACAAACGCCCTCGAGTTAGTAGAACAAGAAATACCCGATAGCGAAACTCGAAAACTTATTGTTGATTTTATAAGAAACTCAAAAGACGGAATAATTAAAGGGATTTAAATTTTAGAAATTAAACTATTTAAAAACTCTATAAATAAAAAATGGCACGTATTTTAACAGGCATACAAAGCACAAACACACCCCATTTAGGTAACATTTTAGGCGCAATAATTCCAGCAATCGAATTAAGTAAAAAAGCAGGAAACGAATCGTTGTTTTTTATTGCCGATTTGCATTCGTTAACTGGCCAAAAAGATGCTGCCTTTAGGGTGCAAAGTGTTAACTCAACAGCCGCAACTTGGTTAGCATTTGATTTTGATACTGAAAATAATATTTTTTATCGCCAAAGTAGAATACCCGAAGTGTGCGAATTAGCTTGGTATTTAAATTGCTTTACCCCTTTTCCAATGTTAGCAAATGCACATTCGTTTAAAGATAAAGCTGATAAATTAAAAGATGTGAATGCTGGCTTGTTTACTTATCCTGCATTAATGGCCGCCGATATTATTTTATACGATGCTGAGTTTGTACCCGTTGGTAAAGACCAGATACAGCATATTGAAATGACTCGCGATATTGCCGCCTCTATAAATAATAAATACGGCCAACCATTATTTGTTTTGCCCGAGTGTTTAATAGATGAACGCGTAATGATTGTGCCTGGTACTGATGGACAAAAAATGAGTAAATCGTATAACAATTTTATTAATATATTTTTGCCTGAAAAAGAATTACTTAAAGCAGTAAAATTAATTGTAACCGATGGCACACCGCTTGAAGAACCTAAAAAAACTGAAACATGCAACGTATTTAAACTGTTTAAATTATTAGCCGCTCCAAATCAAATTACGGAAATGGAAAGTAATTATGCAAAAGGTGGTTATGGTTACGGTCATGCAAAAACTGCCCTTTTCGAATTGCTTTTAACAAAATTTGAAAAACCGCGAAACCGTTACAACCAATTAATGAGTAACACATCGGTTTTAGAAAAAGAATTACAAATAGGCGAAGCTAAGGCTAAACTAATTGCAAATAAAAAATTAAAACAAGTGAGAAGTGTGCTAGGGTTTTAGCTCCATTTTAGTGAATAGTAATTTTAATTAAACTATTTGTAATATCATTAATTACTAGCTGCATCGTAAATAATAATTTTTTTAACTTGCAATTGTTGTTCGTTGTTAACTAACGATACATAGTAAACAGCGTTAGCAACATTATCTAATTTTATTGAAATATTATTAAATCCTTTTTTTACATAAATAGGTTTTTCTTCAATAAATTGACCTAAAGCATTATGTACTTTTAATGTATAAGCTGCATCTTCGGTTGCATTTACAATTACGCCAATGGTATTGCTTGCATCATTTGTTAATATAACATTAGTTTTAATTTGCGAACAAGGTGTTTGAGCTATGATAGAGTGGAGGGTTGTATTTAAATTAAAATCGGTTTGGGTCAATCTAAAATAGGTTGCATTGGCTATTAAATTTGTAACTATATAATTGTAACATTTTTTTTCGGTTGTGCTACCCGAACCACTAATTTTATCTAATTCAACAAAATTAACACCGTCAATAGATTGCTCAATCGTAAAATAATTATTATTAATTTCTGATGCCGTGCACCACTCAAAAATAGTTTTATCTCCATTACATTTTGCATCAAAATTTAAAAGCTGTATTGGTAATGGTGCAATAACCGAACTTAAAACCCAAGGCGAAAATGTAAATAATCCATTTGCTGTTACCGAGCCAACGCCTGATGTAACTGCTACTGCCGACCCAACGGGTACATCCCAGCCAGTACCATTCCAATGCTGAGCGCCTAAATTGCCAATGTTGTAGGGTGCTAACAAAGTGTTTTCTGAGCCGAGGTAGCTAAATGTTACGTTTGCTGTTGTTGCTCCTGTTGCGGTTATATCCCACCATCTATCTATCACCGATTCTACACTTCCATCGCCTCCAATAATTGGCGCATACATATTTGTAACCGTTGCTACGCTAGATAGGCCCGCCCAAGGTAAGTTTGTTGCAGCAAGTGTTGGCCTTGTTGATGCTGCAATTGTTGACGCACCTGCAGAAGTTTTGTTAAACGTAAATGGCAATTGAATGCCAGTTGTAGTGCCAAATGGATAAACATGCGCACCAGTATTTGTATTTATTTGCCAACTTACAATACTTGGATTAATTGCTAAGTTAGTTTCGCTTATTACATAGCCTGTTGAGTTTGTTATGGCGCCAGCCAACGGGTTAGTTAACGTTAGTATAAAACTATTTAAATTATAAGGCCTAGTACCTAATGCCATTACACCTGTTTTAGTAGTAACGCCACCTACCGTTGTATTTATGTTTTGTGTTTTAGTGCCTGTACCTTGTAATGTTAAATTATAAAATGTGGTTGAGTTTGTACCATAAATGCTTTGGGCGGCACCATTTAAAATTACTAATCCTGCATCGGCAGTAAAACCAGTGTTTGTTGAGTTGTTTGTCCAATCGCCTTCTAAAGTAACTGTACCTGTAGTGCTTGGAGTTATTGAACCACTATTTTGACTTAAATAGTCGCCATCTGTTCCACCATCTATATAAATAGATGCGGCGCCACTCATAACAATGTTTGCACCATTATTTACAATGCCTTGCGAAAAAAGGTTTGTAATAATAAAAAGTGATGATATAGAAAATAATTGTTTCATGTATTTTTTTAAAAAAATTAATCTGTTATCATCATCGATCGCATCGAGTAATCGGTAGTAGCGGGGCTACAACGTATCGTTTTTGCATTTGAACCGCCTCTAGCCCATTGAACTTTTATGGTAGTTGCAGTGCCAACAGTTAAGCCAGTTGCTCTGCAAACAATAGAACAGTTCCATGCACCATTTTTAGTTGAACCATCATAATCTGTAGCAATTGATACTACCTTACCATATATAGTTGTAGCTCCTGCATCAGTAACCCTGCATTTTGTAAAGCCCATTGCCGCTCCAGCTGCACTAACATCCATATCGCCAGAAACTGTTACATTGATATAAACGGTTGTATGTTTGGGGGTAAATGTAATTGTCATTCCTGGTAAATCGGCAAATGTTGTAGAGTTCATTGTTACATCGGTTGTGCCTTCGGCGAATTGTATATTACTGCCATACACATCAGCCCAACTGCCTTTACCTCCAGCATCGCTCATTAACACTTTAGTTGCTCCTTGTGTGCCATCAACAATTTTTACTGAGCCTTGCACTTCTAATCTTTCGGCAGGTGATGCCGTGTTTATACCAACATTGCCAGTACCTTTAACTACAAATGCTAATGTAGCTGTTGATGCCGTTGAGGGAAGTATGCCAAAATCTGAACTAGCGCTAGAGCCTTTAATGGTTAAACTTTTAGGGTCTGAAGCAGCTGTGCTTGAGCCAATATCAAAATTCCAATTAACATTAGCAACAGTACTAGCACTACTTAAACGTAATGGTGTAACTGCTGATGAATTTTGATTTACATGTAATTGTGCAACTGGTGCTGTAATACCAATACCAACATTTGTATTTGCAGTTGCATTATTTGCCCCACTAATGCTGCCTAAAACTAATGCATTGTTTGCACCAGCTTGCGAAAATGCCCCTATTGCAGTTGAATTTGAAAATGTATTTGAAGCTGCAGTTCCTGATGATGAATAACCAACATAGGTATTATAACTACCAGATAATTGCGACAAGTTATTTGCCGAACCGCCACTAAAACCACTGCCTGCAGCAAAACCTAAGCCAATGTTATAAGACCCTGTACTGGTTGATAAACCTTGCAATGCTTGATTACCAACGCCTGTGTTACCAGTACTTGTTACCCAATTTGCCCCAGCATTATTTCCTAAAAAAACGTTTACGCTTCCTGTAGTACTATTTCTCATAGCGCCAAAACCAGCCCCAAGGTTATTACCTCCCGATGTATTTGCTTTACCACTCAAGGTGCCAAAAAAAGCATTAAAGGTAGATGTATTGTTTAACCCAGATTGGTATCCATAAAACGAATTATTGTCGCTAACATTACTGGTTATTCTGCCAGCCTCTACATTATTAACTTTAAAAACTAAATCAACATCATCTGTTGTGCCTAAAAAATTTGTACCAGCAACTGTGCCTGCATTACCCAACAACGACCATTCTCTGCTTCCTGTTCCTGCAAAGGCAATCCATTTGCTGCCATTCCAATAATAAAAACCTGGCACTACGTTGTTTGATGCTGTTGCTAAGGCAGATGTAGCTGTGTTGTAAATCATTAAACTAACGGTTGGCGTTGTAACTGGCAAAGCTACTGTAATATCTGTTAATGCAACTCGTGGTAACAATAACCCTTTATCAGTTGCATCTACATCCAACATAGCCGATGCGTTTGGTGTGGAGCCTGAACCGTTAATTCCTACATTTTGAGAATATAATAAGCTACTAAAACATAGTGTTATAAAAAGTAAAGTTTTTTTCATTTAAATATTTTTTTAAATCTAAATATATCAAAAAAAACGAAAACAAACTTATTTTTAACAGTTTAAAAAATAAACTTTAAATTAAACAACCATTTTTTTAATTGTATCAACCCAATCATCACCACTGTTTAAACTTTCAACTAACTGTATTTTATGTCCGCCGTGTTTTTCAAAAATTTCTTGATACTCTGTGCCAATTTCATAAATAGTTTCTAAACAATCGGCAGTAAAAGCGGGCGAAAACACCAATAAATTTTTAGCACCTTTTTTTGCTAAACCTTCAACAACCTTGTCGCTAAAGGGTGTTAGCCATTTATCATCTAATCTGCTCTGAAAACTTAAGGTGTATTTACCTTCGGGAATAGCTAATTGATTAACGATTGCTTTTGTTGTTTGATAGCAAGCAGCTTTATAACAATAGTAATTCGTATCATTTAATTCATCTTCACAATGATGGTCTTTACATAAATAACCATCGTTATAAACTTTATCTACTTGCCTTTCGGGTAAGCCATGGTAACTAAAAATAACATGATCGTAATTAGTTATGTTGTGTTGTTTACCTCGGTTAACAACACAGTTTATATAATCTTGATTATCGTAGTATTGACTAATTATTTTTATTTCGGGAATTACCCACCATTTACTTACAATGCGCATAAACTCCTGCAGTGCACTGCCAGTGCTGCTTGATGCGTATTGAGGAAATAAAGGAAACACAGTAATTTTATGATACCCTTCTTTTTTCATACGCTCTAAAACGCTTTCCATACTTGGGTTTTTGTAACGCATTGCTAATTCAACCTTAACATCACTACCTACAGCTAATTGTAACTTTGCGGCTAATTGCTGGCTATGCATTAATAAAGGCGAGCCAGTTTTATTATCCCAAATTGCTTTGTATAATTTTGATGAATTGCTCGATCTAAAAGGCACTATAATACCATTAACTAAAATTTTGCGTAATAACCAAGGCACATCAATAACTCTTTCGTCGTTTAAAAATTGGGTTAAATATGAGCGCACATCGCTTTTTGATGGACTATTTGGAGTACCTAAATTTAGGAGTAGTATGGCAGTTTTTTGTTTCATAATTTATGTTTTAAAACAGAAATAAATTGGATTTAAAATTATAAAAAATTAAGTTTATTTAAGCATAATAATTTAAGGCGTTACGTTTTTTTAAATACAAATAAAAAAACCTCCATCGGTTTACCGACGGAGGTTTTTTTGTAACAAAGCAATAGAAACAATTAACTATTGTTTCATTATTTTTTGTGTAGCTATTACATTGTCTTTTTGTACAATTTGCAAAAAGTAAATACCGTTTGCTAGCGTACTTAAATCAATAGTATTTTTTAAAGTAACGTAATTTAAACTGTAAATTATTTGCCCTAACGGATTTAAAATAACAATACGAGTAGCATCGTTTACAACTTCTAACTCAATATTAAAAATTCCATTATTTGGATTTGGATATAAATTAAGTTGTAAGTTATTAGTTGTAAGTTTTGAGTTATTAATACCTGTGCATAAACTAACGTCTTGCGTAATAGTAGTTTCATTAGTACAGCCATTACTATCAACACCTGTTACGGTATAATTAGTTGTTGCAGTTGGGCTAATGGTAAATGTGCCACCCGTAATATTATAATTAACCGCGCCACTTGGTGTAATAATAGCCGATTGACCTGTGCAAAGTAATGTGTTATTGGTAACAGCAGTTACCGTTGGTACTTCATTTACAGTTATTAATGCAGCACTACTATAAGCAGTACAACCATTTGTACCAGTTACAAGTGCTTTAATATAATAGCCATCCCAGCCGCCACTTTCTAAAGTAGGTTGTGTTAAAATAGTAGTTGTGTAGCCAGTAGCTCCGTAAGCACCATTGTATGCAACATAGCCTGTTGGCGAACCTGCCCAGCCCCAAGCATAGGTGCCTGCATCTGGCGAAAATACGGTAAAGGTTGCAGTTGCATCGCCACACACGGTAACACTTGTAGGTTGTGTAGTTATAACAGGCAAAGCATTTACTGTTACCGAACTTACAGCTGCATTTGAACTTACGCAACCTTGTGCACTTGTGCCTGTTACGTTATAAGATGTATTTATTGTGGGAGTTACAACAGATAAACCACCACTAATAGTATAAGTGCTAGCACCACTTGGTGTAATTGCAAAACTATTGCCAGTACATATTGAGCCACTGTTAACACTCACAACAACTTGTTGTACTTCTATAGTATTTGATTTTACAGAGCAACCATTATCAGCAGTAGCCATTGCATAATAACTACCTGCGGTTGTTGGCGCTAAACTCATAGTGTTTAAACAGCTTAATTTTATTAAATGTAAATACGATTTACCGTTATTATCGCCTTTAAATAATAATTGATTATTTGAAGCATACATACTGGTATTACTACGAGGATAAAAAGTTGTTACCAATGCGGCTTGATTACCTAACTCGTCGTAACTATAAACACGAGCAGTATCGTTACTTGAAAAAGCATTTGTAAAAAAATACAACTTATTGCTATTACCATTACCTCTGGCAACACCTTTCATCTGATCATTTACATTAAGATTAAATCCGTTGTAAAGCAGATTTGTAGTTTGTGCTACATCTAATTTAAAGGCATCTAAATCGTTTTGATTAACGCCACCTTGTGCAAAAAACAATTGTTTACCCGATTTAAAATAGGTTTCTTGATCGTTTAACGTAGTAACATAATTTACAGTTTGATTTACTAAATTAATGTTATGTAATTTTTTTACTACACCACAAGGCGAACCACTACAATAAATAAATACTTCGTTAATGTAATACAAACTATCTTGGTTGTATTTAAATAACTCTGTTGAACTTATTCCGTTTGGTAATACAATACCTGCTACTTGCAAAAATGTATTATTTGTTATAGCGTAAGTGGCTAATTCGTTTTGGTAAGTAGTGCTATTGTAATAAACCACATATAAGTTAGAATCATTGTTAAATGCTACATTATGTAAAGTTTGATTTGAAGTGCCAACATACAGCGTGTTAGTAGCTTTAGTAGTTAAGTTTAAAGCATTAATAGTGCCTGTATTTTCATTAATATAATATGCAAAGTTTTGATTAGCGATTAACGATTTGTACCCATTTGTGTAAGTAGTAGAATCAACAATGCTTTCGGCGGAAGTTGCCATTTGAGTACTTACGGTATTAGTGCTGTTATACCAAGCTAAACTCGAAATACAATCTGTACTGTTTAGTATTAAATTATCGTTACCCAAACATACAAAGGTGTTATTTAATACTGTTGTTAATTGCACTTGTGGCGTGGCTCTTACGGTAATAGAAATATATAACACACTATCGCAACCATTCATAGCTATAAGCGTATCAGTAAAATTACCTTGTTGCTTATACACTTTGTTGTTTATAATTACCGAATCGTTTTGACAAAAAATAGGATTGATGTTTTTTAAAATTTGAATGGGACTTTCAACAAAGGGATACCCAAATTGAACACAACCATTTGCATCTGTTATTTCGCAAAGGTTATTACCAGCAGTTTGGTTAGTAATTGATGCCGTGGTTTCGCCAGTTGTCCAAGTATAAGTATAAGGACTAACTCCGCCTGTTACTGATACGCCTGCCGTTCCGTTATTATCGCCATAACACGCTAAGGTGCTTGATATAGCTGTTACAATTATTGCAGGTGGCGATGTTATAGTAGTTGTTGCAGTTGCCGTACAATTATTTTGGTCTTTAACCGTGCAGGTGTATGTTCCGTTTTCTGCTGCAATTAGTATTTGGTTTGTAGGATTAGTTCCTCCCGACCACAAATAAGTATAAGCACCTGTGCCACCATTTGCTGTTATTGTTGCAGTAGCATTATTTAAACCATTAAAACATAAATTATTGATGACGTTAGTAACGCTTGCTGTTAGTGCTGTGGGTTGAGTAATTGTTACTGAATTTGTTACTTTACATCCATTTACATCGGTTACTGTTACTGTTTTTACACCTGCTGTTTGCCCAGTAATAAAAGGTGTGGAGGCACTTGTACTCCATAAATATGTATAAGGCGATGTTCCACCACTTGCAGTTAATGTTGCCGAGCCTGTTGAGTTACCATTACATAATATATTAGTTATTGCTGTTGCTGTTGTTAAGGCACTGGCTGGTTGTGTAATAGTTACAGTTGTACTTGCCATTGCGCCACAACTATTGGTAACCATACAGGTATAATTACCAGCACTTAAACCAGATGCTGATGCAGAGTTGCCGCCACTTGGGCTCCAAGTATAAGTATAAGGAGCGCCACCACTTGCTGTAACAGTTGCTGAACCCGAACTGCCGCTGTTGCAAAGTACATTAGTTTTTGCTGTTACACTTAAACTAGCAATACACGTTGTATTTAATAATATGGAAGCGTTGTTAGAACTAAGATTAGCTGTTGCTAAATCCATCTTTCCATCGCCATTAAAATCGGCAGAAAACACAGAGCGTGGTGATAATCCAACAGTATAATTAACAGCTGTTGCAAAAGTACCTGTGCCACTACCTAATAATATCGAAACGTTATCGGAGGCTTCATTAGCTGTTGCTAAATCCAACATCCCATCGCTATTAAAATCGGCAGAAAATACGGAGCGCGTGTCTGTACCAACATTATAATTAACAGCTACGGCAAAAGTGCCTGTACCACTTCCTAATAAAACCGAAACATTGCTGCTGGAAAGATTAGCCGTTACTAAATCCATTTTTCCATCGCCATTAAAATCGGCAGAAAACACCGAGGTTGGTGTTGTTCCAACAACATAATTAACAGCAGATGCAAAAGTGCCTGTACCACTTCCTAATAAAACCGAAACATTGTCAGAACTAAGATTAGCCGTTGCTAAATCCATCTTTCCATCACCATTAAAATCGGCAGAAAACACCGAGGCTGGTGTTGTTCCAACAACATAATTAACAGCAGTTGTAAAAGTACCTGTGCCACTACCTAATAAAACCGAAACGTTGCTAGGGCCAGTATTAGAGGATACTAAATCCATCTTTCCATCGCCATTAAAATCGGCAGAAAACACCGAGGAAGGCGATGATCCTACGGCATAATTAACAGCTGTTGCAAAAGTGCCTGTACTACTTCCTAATAAAACCGAAACGTTGTTGGAAATAGAATTAGCCGTTGCTAAATCCATTTTTCCATCACCATTAAAATCGGCAGAAAACACCGAGGATGGTGTTGTTCCTACGGCATAATTAACAGCAGATGCAAAAGTGCCTGTACCACTTCCTAATAATACCGAAACACTGTTGCTGGAACGATTAGCCGTTGCTAAATCCATCTTTCCATCACCATTAAAATCGACAGAAAACACCGAGGCTGGCGTTGTTTCTACAGTATAGGGTACATGTGGTGCAAAAATTGATTGTGCCTGTGCGTTTACTAAAAATACGACAAGGCTTGCTAAGATTAATAGATGTTTTTTCATAATAATGAAGTTTAATGATTTTTGTAAAGATGTGTAATATTTAAAAATCACACAATAGCGGTTTTCCGCGTATCTATAAACAAAAAACTCCCACCTTAATTAAAGCGGGAGTTTTTATTTATAAGAGCATACTAATTATCACTCTTTTATTAGTTTAGTAACCTTTTGCTTACCTTGTGTTAAAACCTTTACAAA
>JAYSUQ010000103.1:0-44487 GCA_043718985.1 Bacteroidota bacterium
TTGCGGTGGTACGTATTAGGTAATTTTGTTGTGGTGTGTTAAGATGGTGAACCGCACCACCTATTTTAAATGTCATCACATCGTCTCTTATTAAACCAAGTGCAACATTCGAAAACTCATAATTTAAGCCTGCACCCACATCTAAATAATTAAACGATGTGTTGTTTTGATTTTCGGTACTAGCAATTGATGCATCAATATCTTTTCCGTTATATTGATTGCCGTATGTTAACACACTTAAATTAGCTTTGTTTTGAGAAAAACCTGTGTATATACCACCCGCAATACGACTTTTGTTACTTGTTTTAACAATGGCATTTATATTTATTTGGGCTTGTGTTAATCCAATTTTGGCTGAACCTGCCTGATCATTAAATACAAATAAACCTAAACCAAGTTGGGCTTTTTTGTTTGTTTTTTTACTTGCAATTCCATCTGCCGATAAGGCCATTGTTTTAAATGGCGAGCCTGATGATGCCCATTGGCTGCGGTAATTTACAATTGCTCGTGCATAACCATTAAATAAACCAGCATTAGCAGGATTTAACCACAATGGCGATTCTTGTATTTGAGAAAAATGTATATCCTGAGCTAGTAAATTATTTTTACAAAAAATAACCGAGCTTACTATTATTGCAAAAAGTAATTTCATTTTATTTATCTTATTAATGTAAAGCTACCTTTAACTGTTTTATCATCGCCTTCAAAATTCACATATTTTATGTAGTACGAATAAACGCCAATTTGCGCCGCAGTTCCTTTGTAAGTGCCGTCCCATCCATCATCCACATCGTGCGATACGAATACACGTTCGCCCCAACGGTTCCAAATTTCAACACTTAGGTTAGTTGCATTTGTACCTCCTAAGGTAAATAATACATCATTTTTACCATCGCCATTTGGCGTAAAGGCTGTTGGGTAAATTATTTCGCTACCAGTAAGTGCTATGGTATTAGTTGGTGTAATGGTTGGTGTAGGCACAATATTTTTTAATTTAAAATGTGCTACAACAGTATCTTTAACCGTGTAATTAATAGTAACGGTGTTACTGTTAATGTTTGGTAACGGTGTGTGGTTATTAAATTCCCAATAATCAAAATCATATAAACTTGCATTAAATGGTGTAGCAATAAACGTCATATTTGTATTTAAGGCATAGTTACCTGTATATATAAATGTGTTTAAGTTTAGATTATTTAAATTAACATTACCTGCGCCTGCAGGCACAACATCAACTACCAATGGCAATAAATTTGTTTTTAATTTAAAGTGTGCTATAACACTATCTTGTGTAGCAAAACTAATAGTGGCGGTGTCGCTATTTATGTTTGGTAATGGTGTATGATTATTAAATTCCCAATAATCAAACTCGTACAATGCACTATTGTAAGGTGTAGCAGCAAATGTCATATCTACTCCCGAAAAATAAGTTCCCGTCCATCCAAAATTATTTAACCAAATGGTGTTAAGCTTAACATTACCAGCACCTGTGGGTACCACGTTTACATAAAGTGGCTTTGCAACTACATTGTAACAGCTTTCGATAGTTGATTCGATAAAGCCACAGCGTTGTTGAATTTTAGTTTGCAAGCGCGTCATGTTTGTATTCCAATCTGGTAACGTATTTCCATTTCCCCATTTAGCAATATGTCGGGGCATTTCGGGCGTTAGTATATTTTTAAAATAATTGTAATGATCCATAATACTATCACAATTAAATGCAGAGTTTAATAAATCGGCATACCTATTAATGTACATCGATTTAAAAGCAGGATTGGTTAATAATTTATCTAATATATCTGGGTGTCCTTCTTGCGGGCCAGCATTTTGAAATACGTTTGTATAATCGCAAGGGCTAGCTGTCATATCTGTTGATGGAATACCCGAAAAATTTTCGCCTAAATCGTAAACATTATCCATATCCCACATCCAATATCGCCATTTGTGTTTATCCTTTGTCACATCGGTTCCTCTCCACCAAGCGGTATTCCAATTAATAAAATCGGTATTAACTACATACGAGTTATAAACCATATAATCTATTAAACTTTTAAAACTTAAGGCCGAATCTACGTGTGCGTAATTAGTGGCGTTTGTCATAGGGTTACTCATAACATAGTTATACAAATTTGCCCAATCGTTTTGCCAAGCTGTGGGTGGGCTGTTTACATAACTACCCCAATATTGAAGATTCATTATACTGGGTTGATTATAATAATAATCGGTATAGTCTTCTTCAAAGGCTTCTCTTAACTCATAAATGCCCCAATATTGGCCATTTAAAAAAACGATGCTGTGTTTGTTTCTGCGGCCATCTAATTCTAAATTTTTTCTAAATGCATAGGTTTGTACAAATGCATCGCGCATGTGGCACGATTTTGTTGGTTTATCTCCTGGAAAATTATCAGATGCAGCCGCTTTTAAAATAACATGTTGAAACTTTTTTCGGCTACTATAACCTTGCTTAGCATCGGTAAAAAAAGTGTGTTTTAAAGCGTTGTTGTAACCATAATCATCTTCAGTTTCAAAATCTATTCCTCGCTGGTCGTAAGCCCACGAATCGTTACCGTGTTTGTTCGCAATACCGTATGTTTCGGTTTTAAATTGCCCAGCATCAAAATACTCGAAGTGCGTTTTAGGATTTGATTGGCTGCCATTTAATAAACTTAATAATGCTGTGCCACCACTAATAGAAACCACGCCGTATTGCGAATTAATGTTTTCGTTAATAAAATACGTGTTGGTTTCCATAAAACTTTGCAACAAGGTTGTGTTTGACGATACTGCAAAAGCTCGTAATACAGTTGTTGTATTTATGGCTACTGCCGATGCGTATATTGTTGATGTAGTTAAAGGTTCGGCACCATTGGTGGTATAATAAACTGTTGCGCTCGGCGTGGCGCAATTTAAACTAACACTTTGTGCGCCCGAATAAAACCCTGCCGCTAAACTCAAAACTGGTGTTGCCACATAGCCATCAAAGGCTGTTGCACTATTATTAGTTGCATTTGGATTGGCAGTTGTAAAAACTTTCCAATTTGCGCTACCATCGGGTTTGCGACCGCGCGAGTGGTTTGATTTTGTTATACGAAGCTGCAACGAATCCTCTATAACACCTGCGTTCGATAAAATAATCCAATCGCCTTCGCATTGTGTTAATTTAAAATTAGTGTGATAATGATTGCCCGCGTTGGCCGCCGAACCTTTACCGCTGCACCAAACACGAATAAACCCATTAGCAGGTATACTAACCGATGGAAAAGCATATTTAGTTAAGTTTGTTGGGTTATCTGTTAAATTCCAACCACTAATATTAATTGCTGTAGTTGTTGGGTTAAAAAATTCTACCCAATCAGATCGACTACCAGTGTTATCAGGAAAACTAACTCCTGCAAAATTATTGGTATTAGATACTGAATATTCGTTTATTTTTATTTGTGAAAATGTTATTTGAGTTAAACCCAAAAACAATAAAATGAAAAATGTTATGCTATACCTCAAAGCGTTAAGTTTTAATACACTAATATACGATTTTTTATCCCTAGTAATAAATTACCAATTTTTTTCAAAATTGAAAGGATGAATTATTTTGGGTATAATAAGATTTTATAATGCTAATACGGATTTTGTTTTCTAATTAAAAAGCTAAATAGTTTAGGCATAAATCGTTTTATTTTAACAATCAATAATTCTTTACCACCAATAAAAACCTCTTCTTTATTTTTTAAAATAGCCTTAACAATTTTTTCAGCACAAGTTTGTGCACTCATTGAGTTAATGTGACTGGCATCCATCACATTATGCGAACCACCATTTTGTGTAATTGCATTTAACGATACGTTTGTTTTTATTTTACCTGGGCAAACCATTAATACACTCACACCCTGCTGTTCATTTTCTAACCTAAAGCTTTCAAAATAGCCGTGTAATGCGTGTTTAGCAGCCGAGTAAGTTGATCGTAAATAAAACCCAAACTTACCTGCAATACTACTTACTACAACAATTTTACCGCACTTTTGTTTTATCATAATAGGTAAAACAGCTTTACTTAAATTAACGGCGCTAAAATAATTTATATCAAATAATTTTTTTTCAATTTCTTGAGATGTATCTAAAACAGATGATCGTTGGCTTAAACCACCATTGTTTATTAAAATATCAATACTGCCAAATTTTTCAACTATTTCATCAACATAACGGTTTGTAGATAAAGTGTTTTGTAAATCAAACGCAAGTATTAACGAATTTTCATTAGTAAGCTTTGCCTGTTGTTGTACTTTTTTTAATTCATCTTCTCTTCGAGATGATAAAACAACACGCGCTCCATTTTTCGCACATTCATAAACAAGCGCCTCGCCAATGCCTGATGAGGCGCCTGATATCCAAATTACTTTATTAGTTAATGCGTTCAAAATTTAAAACCAGCCACCTTTTTTCTTTCCACCAAAACCAAGTACACCTAATAAACCACGTGCTACTTCTTTAAAAACAGTACGCCCAACTTGTCGCACCATTGTGTTTTCTGATATTTTTGCAATCACCGATTTCTCTTCCTTTTTAGGTTTCGATTCTTTTTTTTCTTCGCGTTCCTCCTCCTCTTCTTCAGCTTCTTCAGTTGCTTTTTCTATTTTTTTATTTAAAATTTCAAAAGCACTTTCTCTGTCAATTTCTTCGTTATATTTTGGAGCAATACTACTGGCGTTAACAATTTGCTGTATTTCATCGGAGTTTAAAATGCCTATACGGCTCATTGGTGCGCGCAAATGGGTTGCTGCTAATGGTGTTGGTATGCCTTTTTCGCTTAATGCCGATATTAATGATTGACCAATACCTAAACTCGTAAGCAACTCGTCGGTTTTATAAAACTCTGAAATTGGATAATTTTCGGCAGTTTTTTTAATAGCTTTTCTATCTTTTTCGGTAAAGGCTCGCAAGGCATGCTGTACCTTTAATCCTAATTGCGATAGCACAGCATCGGGCACATCGTAAGGGTTTTGAGTACAAAAATAAATGCCTACACCTTTACTTCTTATTAATTTTATAATCGATTCTATTTGATCTAATAATGCTTTTGATGCTTCTTTAAAAATTAAATGTGCTTCGTCAATAAAAATACACAACTTAGGTTTATCAATATCGCCAGCCTCTGGAAAAGTTTGATAAATTTCGGCTAACAAGCACAACATAAATGTTGAAAATAATTTTGGCTTATCTTGTATATCTACTAAACGTATAATTGAGCAAATACCTTTTCCGCTTGCATCGTGGCGCACTAAATCTTGTACTTCAAACGAGCGTTCTCCAAAAAAAACCTCAGCACCTTGGCTTTCTAACTCAATAACCGAACGTAAAATGGTACTAACCGATGTGGGCGATACGTTACCATAATTTTTTTGTATCTCTTCTTTTCCTTCGCTTGTACTAAAATTTAATAAGGCTTTAAAATCTTTTAAATCCAACAGGGGTAATTTTTTATCGTCGGCGTATTTAAATATTATTGCAACAATACCGCTTTGCGTATCATTTAAATCTAATACTTTACTAAATAAAACAGGGCCAAACTCACTAACTGTAGCGCGTAACTTTGCGCCATTTTCTTTTGATAGGGTTAAAAACTCTACTGGTGTAGCGCTTGGTTCAAAAGGCATACCTATAGAAGTATGTCTTTCTTCAATTTTAGTATTTGTTGTACCAGGCTTTGCAATACCACTTAAATCGCCTTTTAAATCCATCATTAAAACGGGTATGCCTTTAAGGCACATTTGCTCGGCAATAATTTGTAAGGTTACAGTTTTACCTGTGCCCGTAGCACCTGCAATTAAACCGTGGCGGTTTAATGTTTTTAATGGTAGTTTAACTTGCGCCTCTTTTTGCGGCACACCATCTAGCATTGCTGCACCAAGCGTTATAAAATCGCCTTTAGTGGTGTAGCCATCAATTATTGTTTGTGTAAATTTTGCTATATCTGGCATATTGTATTTTTTTTACTAAAATAAAAAAAGCCTTGCAATAAACACTGCAAGGCTTTAATTAATTATAAACTTTTTATTTACCTAACATGGTAACATGTCCTAATTTTTCGTATTCATTTTTGCGTTTATCTAAAAAGCGTAATTTCCAAACAAACACACTTGTTGGTAATATATCGCCCGAGTTGTTTTTAGCGCCATTCCAAGCCGTAAAAATATCGTTTGTTTTAAATACAACAACGCCCCATCTATCATAAACAGTTAGTTGTACCGATGTGTAATCAACCTCATAAGGTGGTAACACAATTAAAAAGGCATCGTTTAATCCATCTTTATTACCTGGTGTAAACGCATTTGGGGCATAAATGGCTACATCTGGGGTAACTAAAATTTTACGAATAAGAGTATCTGTACAACCTTTATCGCTTGTAGCAACTAATTTCGTTTGGCGTTCGCCCGATAAAGTAAACGTATAGTTTGGCTCAAAATTAATTGATGAGTCTTGCATATCAAAATACCATTGGTAAGTATAAGCGTTGGCGTTAGGTAAAGTTTGATTATAATACTGAACCTGCGCATCTATTACAGTTGTTTCGCTTGGGCTAAAATTAAAATTAGCAACAGGTCGCTCGTGCACGGTTACCGTTTGATTGCCAACGGCATAAGTTGTATCGGTGCAATTAGTTTGCAAATCTACGTAAGTAATAACAGGTGTGTAGGTACCCGTATTAACATAAGTGTGAGTTGGGTTAAACACAAAAGCCGAATCAGTACCATCGCCAAAACTCCATTTAATACTATAGGAGTTTGTACCAGTTTGTTGCGCTAATAAGTTTAACACTAATGGCTGACAACCAATATTGTTAGTACTCGATATTATTACTGCAACTGGCTTTGCATTTACTAATACAGATAATGTTTGAGTACTTGGGCACAACGTTGTTGCTGGTACCGAGTTTGTAACATACGTTAATGTATTAACACCAATTACACTGTTACTAGGTACAAAATTATTACCAATAATGCCATTACCACTCCACATACCACCAGTGTTTAAAACAATTGGTGCTAATGGTAAAGGTGAGTTATATTCGCATTGTTGTGTAATTACACCTGTAAGAGTTGCTGCAACAAATTTTACTACATTAACATTGGCCGATGTAGTAGCTGTACAAGGCCCGTTAGATATAGTATAAACAATTGTATTAATACCAATGTTGCTAGAGCCTGGATTAAATAACCCCGCAGCCGAAATGTTAAACAAATTATTATTAGCAGTCCAAATACCACCAGTTGGTGTGGCACTCATTGTAATTGGCGCAAAACTATTGCAGTAAGGCCCAACTGCTGTAATAGAGGGTGTTGGTATTGGTTTTACCTCAACCACCAAACTACTAGTGCGTGGGCACAAACTTGTTGTTGGTACTGAGTTTGTTGAATATAATAATGTGTATGTATTTGCGCCTGCTAATGCTGGGTTAAAAGTAGTACCAACAATACCACTACTACCACTCCACACACCAAGGGTTGATACCGTAAGCGGTATTAAATTTACAGGTGCGCTACTTGTACATAATGGATTTATGGTACCAGTAATAGTAGATGGTACAAACTGCTCAACCACAATGACAATACTACTTGTTTGCGCACACAATACATTACCATAAGAATAAGTAACCGTGTTATTGCCAATAGTAGCAAGCGATGGCGTAAATATCCCTAATGTGTTTGTTGCAGCAGTTGCAACAAATGTACCACCAACTGGGTTAACCAATAAATTTAATGCAAGTGCATTACTACATTTGTTAGTAACAGGTGTAATGGTAGGTACAGTTACGGCTCCAACATTAATTAATAAGGTGCTAGTGCTGCCACACAAACCTAATGGTGTTGATGAGGTACTGTATGTTAAAATATGGTTGTTGGCGCCCGCCAAGGTGGGATTAAAATTTGTGCCAGTAACACCATTACCACTCCAAACACCTAAAGGCGAAACCGTTAGTGGCGCTAAATTTATAATTGGGCTATTTACACATTGGCTTGCAACGGTACCCGTAATGGTTGATGGGATAAACAAATCGACACTAATACTACCCGTAGTTGTATTTGCACAACCTGGCCCGCCATAAGTATAGGCTAATGTGTTTGTGCCTGTTGTAGCTAACGATGGAGTAAATACACCGCTTGCGGTTAAATAAGGAGTTACGCTCCAAGTACCTAATACTGGTATGGCAGTTAACTGAATGGTGGCACCGTTAGAACAAACAGGCGCATTAACAGCCAAGGTTGGTATGGCAGGTGGTGCAATGGTAATGGTTGATGTTCCGCTTGTTGAACAAGTAACTGCTGCTGTTGGTGTAACAACTACCGTATAAACCGTATTGGCAGTTACATTTGCTAAAGGATTTTTAATAGCTGGGTTACTTAACCCTGTTGCTGGGCTCCATAAATAAGAAAACGTATTAGCTGGGGGAATTGATGAGCAGTTACCGAAACGAAAATTTGGGCGCTCAAATGAATTACCGTCAACACCTGATAAAGGGCATTGATCGAAATTATCGGCATCAATATAGGTTGATGAAGTAAATCCAGTATTACTGAATTGAACAGATAAATTTCCATCCCAGTTTGGATTAAAAAAACAAATATCTATTAATAAATTACTTGTACCATTCCACTCATAGGCCTGAGAAAAATTATAAGTATTCCAACCTAAGGCAGCATTAATGTTTGTAGGTCCAAAAACTTGTACTAGTCCTGTATTATCCATTGTAGACGTAGATAAAGCATTTGATGAAACACATTTTAATTTTATAGAAAAATTATCAAATGCAGTTGCGTTTGAATTAAAATTTGTAACATTAAATGCAAGCCTACTTAACTTACCTGGAATAATTCCCGCACCTAATAATTCACTTGCTCTAATTAAATATTGATGCTTTGCACTTTCCCAAGTTCCATCAAAAGGGGTTGTAACACCAGCTGATGTTTCTGTTGTTGCCAGTCCAACTTGAAAAGTATTAGTAACAGCGCACCCACTTGTAGCTAATTGGCAACCTGTTGGTGGCGCCGAGCCTAAATTTACATCTAAACTAAAACTACCTGCGGCACACGTTATGGTGTTGGTAGGCACAACCGTAAATTGAGGTGCAACAACTGGGTTTGCAATAAATGGTGTAGTTACAGAGTTAAACGTGCACCCTAAATTACTTTTAGCGGTTAATGTATAAACATAACTACCAGGCGTTGTAAAAACACCAGTTGTATTTGCAGTATTAGTTGTTGTTAATGGCGCACTAGGCGACCACGTGTAGCTATAAGCGCCTGCTGGGTTAACACTGCTTGTAAATTGCACTGCGGTGTTTAAACAACCATTTGTTAACGCTGCATTTGCTGTTATTGTAAAATCGGGTACAACATTTATTATAACAGTATCTTTAGTAACACAATTACTTGCACCGCCTAAATTACTAACAACATAGGTTGATGTTACAGCTGGTTTAACAATTGGGTTACTACAAGGATTGCAACTAAATGCTGAACCAACGGGTATTGGGTTGCCCGCTAAATCTGTCCAAGCAAACACTGTAGTTGAACCAACTGCAGTTAACGAGGCGGTTTGTGGGCCACAAATAGTTCTATCTGGCCCAGCATTTGTAGCGGGTAATACATCAATAAAATAATTTAATACTTGAGTACCAGGTACAGGGCAAGCATTATCTTTAACAATCATAACAAAACTTGTATTTAAACCCGAACTTCCTGAGGGTGGTGTCCAACAAACGCGAGCTTTAACTTGATTTTTTATACCTGGTGTATAAGTAACAACAACACTTGCACCAGGTAAGGCTTGAGCTATGTTTGGAGATGATATTTTAATAGAATCGCTAGGCTGAGGATCGGAAAAGAAAATATCGAAACAAAAAGGTACGTTTTCGCAAATTTGTAATGCCGTGCTATTACCCGCAGGTATTGTACCTGTTGTTGGGTTTTGAATACCACCCTGCCCGCAAGGTACGGTTTGGTTGGTACAGTTAGAAACTATTACAATAAAATCGCGCATAATAGTTCCAATAATATTACCTAAAGCATCTCGCTCGGTAACTTGCACAACAATAACATACTCGCCCAACGTAGTTGGTGTAAAGTTAACCTGCCCAGTGGTTGCATTTATGGTAATGCCAGCAACGGGTATAGCGCCACTAAAGCCTGCGTTGTAGGTGTTGGTTACACCTAAGCTTTCGTAAGCCGAAATAAAAGCATAGCTTAACGTGTGCCCATCAACCTCGGTTGCACCTAAATTAAAGCATGCAGGCTGCCCTAAACAAAAATTAGGAAATTGCTCAACAGAAATATCAGGCGAATTGTTACACGTTACCGAGGTATTATTTAAGGTTGCAAAATGAAAATAATTATCAGAATTTGTTACATCAATATTATCTATTGCTCCGCTACGGCAACAACTGCCAATTGAAAACGTCCAACTATTACAAGCACTAGGTAATGTAATTGTACCAATATAATCTATCCGTTTTTTACAATTAGTAAGTGTTGATGCCGTTGGACATAAGCCACCCGCCAAAATACCATCGCCAGGTGTTAATGAACTTTGGGTTACCGTTAAATTTAAATTGTTACCGCAGCCATCTGCATCTATTGTTTGTGTAGCACCAGGGTTAAAACCGCCTGCGCAATCCCAAAAATAGGTTAGTTTAACTTCGTAAACATTATTACCTAAACATTTGTAAGTAATTTGCCCTCCCGATATATGAGATGAGAATCCTGAAAATGAAATTAAAAAAAAGAGAATAAGCGTAAATATATTTTTCATAATGATTTTTTGAAGTAGTTGACCCTCAAATATACAAAAACCAATGTGTTAAAATGTTATTATTTACTCGTTAAAAGGGTTGTTTTAATCAATTATTTAGCTCATAATTAAGATATTACAACAGGCGGTTCCATTTTGTGGTTACACGCTTTGCAAGTTCTTAATTCATCTGAGTTATAAAATTTTTTAAATATTGATTGAAATTGATTAGCGATGTCGGTTAATTCAAATTTTTCGTTAAACAATTGGTGGTTACATTTTTCGCAAAACCACATTAAACCATCTAGCTCGCCAGGACGGCGCTTACGTTCCATAACCAAACCAATGGTGTTTGCAAAACGAATTGGGTTGTGAGGCACACGTGGTGGTAATAAAAAGATATCGCCTTCGCATATATCAACCACAATGGCTTTACCGTTTTCTTGAATTTGAACTTTAATATCGCCCTCTAATTGGTAAAAAAATTCTTCGCTTTCATTAAAATGATAATCTTTGCGAGAGTTTGGCCCCCCAACAACCATTACAATAAATTCGGTATCTTGATAAACAACTTTATTATTAACAGGTGGTTTTAATAAATGACGATTTTCATCAATCCACTTTTTAAAATTAAATGGTCGTGTTACACTCATACTATTTTGTGTTTATTAATTACCTAAAAAATTAGCTTTTCGTTTTTCTAAAAATGCCGAAACGCCTTCTTTAAAATCGGCACTATTAAAACTTTTTCCAAACTCTTCTATTTCTACTTCGTAACCGTTTTGCTTATTATTATAGCCAGCGTTAATAACCTTAATGGCTGTTTTAATTGCTGTTGGCGACTTTGATATAATTTTATTTGTAATATCAAAACACTTGTTTAACAACTCATCTTGTAAAACAACATAATTTACTAGTCCCCATTTATAGGCATCATCGGCCGTCATCATATCGGCAGTTACAATCATTTCAAAAGCTTTGCCCTTACCAACTAATTGTGCTAAACGTTGTGTACCGCCATAACCTGGTATAACACCAAGGCTTACTTCGGGTAAACCCATTTTTGCGTTAGTGCTAGCAACCCTAAAGTGGCAAGCCATAGCTAACTCTAAACCACCACCTAATGCAAAACCATTAACGGCAGCAATAACTGGTTTTGAGTAATTTTCGATAAAATTAAATATTTTAAAATGCCCTATTGAACTCAATTGTTTTCCTTCTTGCACACTATAATTAGCAAATTCGGCAATATCGGCTCCAGCCACAAAAGCTTTTTGCCCACTGCCTGTAATTATTAATGCGCGTATTGTTTTGTCGTTTTCTGCATCAACCAACACATCGTGCAACTCTTCAATAGTTTGCTTATTTAATGCATTTAATTTATCGGGGCGATTAATAGTTACAACTAACACCTCATTTTTAACCTCGGTTAAAATGTTTTCTAAAGCCATTTCAATTTCCATTTGAATTCAATATTAAAATTGAAGCAAATATAATGTGATAGCAATAGTGGTAAAAAAAAGTTATTAACTTAAAAAAACAGTAAAAATTTAACAATTACTCAAAATTTTATATCTTAACAACATCAAAATAATTGTGTGTATATTATTTTTTAGTTTTGTTGGCAGCATTTGTTTTTCGCAAAATGCCGATAGTTTATTTAGCGTTTACAAAAACCAACCCACCGAAATTAAAAAATGTGCTGCACTTTTAAATTATGCCGATGCCCTAAAACGCAATAATATTGATAGTGCATTTACGTGCGCAAAGCTAGCTAAACATACTGCAAATAAATTAAAAAACGACTCCCTACTTGCCGAAATAAATTTGCTAATGGGTACCTGCGAAGAAATGCGGGGCAATTATAAAAACGCTTTACTTTATTTTTTAAATGCTGAACGTTTTTTTAAATCACAAAATAATAAACCAAAACTTACCACTTGCTACAACGGTATGGGTATTGTTTACTGGTATCAGGGGTTTTTTGATAAAGCAATTGATTATTATAAAAAAAACATAACTATTAGTTTGCAAATAAACGATAAAAATAGTTTAGCAACTTGTTACGGTAACATTGCTATTATTTTTGATGAAAAAAAAGATTTAGAAAACTCGTTATTGTATTACAATAAATCGCTTTTAATTTTTGAACAAGAAAATAACTTGTATAACATGGCAGCTTGTTATGATAATATGAGTTTAATTTTTAGTCAAAAAGAAGATTTTAAACAAGCGCTCAATTTTAATTTAAAAAGTTATAAAGTTCGTGAACAATTAAAAGACACCATTGGTATGCTAGCCAGCATGGAAAACTTAGGAGGTATTTTTATCAAACAAAAAAAATACGACGATGCCATTTCTGTATCAAACAGAGTGCTAAATTTTGCAACAAGATTAGGCGCAAAAGAAGATATCAAATTTGCTTACGTTAACTTAAAACAAGCTTACGAAGGAAAAGGTGATTTTAAATTGGCTTACGAAATTGCAAATAAATTAATGGACGTTAAAGACAGTTTAAAAAACAGCGATAATTTGAACCAAATAGCCGAACTAGAAGCTAAATTTAAAAATAAAGAAAAGGAAACTGAGTTAACAGAAATAAAATTAGTACAAAAATTAACTGCAACTAAAAACACAGAAAAATTAAAACGTAAAAATAATTTTATAGCATTTTTATCGTTTATTGGAGTTTTAATTTTATTAATTGCATTTTTGTTTTTAAAGCGGTTTAAAGAAAAAAAATTAATTGCCGAAAAATTATCAGAAAAAAACAATGCTATTGAAACTCAAAAAGCAATAATTGATAAAGCATTTAGCGAATTAACCGAAAAAAGTAAAGATATAACAGATAGTATTAAATATGCTAAACGAATACAACAAGCTATTTTTCCTACAGATAATTATTTAAACAAATTACTACCACAATCGTTTGTGTTTTTTGAGCCAAAAGATATTGTAAGTGGCGATTTTTATTGGGTAGAACAAGATGAAGAAGGTGCAATTTATGTTGCGGTTGTTGATTGTACAGGGCACGGAGTGCCTGGAGCATTTATGAGTATTGTAGGTTTTAATTTGATAAACAAAGCATTGCTCGAAACCAAATTAAACACACCTGCCGATATTTTAAATGAAGTAAACAAAAATTTAACTAACACCTTAAAACAAACTTTTGAAGAAAGTAACATTAAAGATGGGATGGAAATATCGTTGTGTAAATGGAATAAAAAAACAAACGAATTTATGTTTGCGGGGGCAAACACAATCATTTACAAAGTATCTAACAATAATTTAGAAATTATTAAAGGTGATAAAAACCCAATTGGTGCATTTTATGGCGAACGATTAAAACCATATACTAATACTAAAATAACTGTAAAAACTAACGATTGTATTTATTTATTTAGTGATGGTTATGCCGATCAATTTGGTGGCGAAAAAGGAAAAAAATATAAATACAAACAGTTTGAAGAGTTTTTACTAAACCATTCGAATTTACCAATGCAAGAGCAACGTGTAAAATTAAAAAAAGAATTTAATAATTGGAAAGGCAATTTAGAACAGGTTGATGATGTGTGTGTAATTGGCGTTAAAATTGATTAATAATTATTTAAACAATTTAATACATCTTCTATCACAATACTTTCGCAAAATTTATACAAGCCAATTGTATTAACCAATGCAAATCCTAATTTAGTTAATTCGTTTTTTTTATCATGTTTAATATAATCGCAAAGCAGCTGTTTTGTTTTTACTGATAATGGTTGTTTTAAATAAATAGTGTTAATGTAGTTTACAATTTCGTTACACTCTTTTTTTGAAATATATTTTTTTTGCCACGCTAATTGCGTTTCTATTATCATACCAAATGCTATTGCTTCGCCGTGTAACAAATTGTGTTTTTGCAGTAGCATAGCACCTTCAAAAGCGTGCCCAATGGTGTGTCCAAAATTTAACGATTTTCGAACCGATTGTTCGTATAAATCTTTTTTCACAATTTCGTTTTTAAGTGATACAGCTTTTGTAATTAATTGCTCGGAACAAAAACCTTTACTTACTTTAATTTTTTTAATTATACTCCAAAAACTCGCATCGGCAATTAATGCTATTTTAATTACCTCGGCAAACCCATTTTTTAATTGACGTTCGTTTAAAGTTTGCAAAAAAACAGGGTTAATAAATAGCGCCTTAGGTTCGGTAATTGTTCCTATATGATTTTTTATTCCATCAAAATCTACACCCGTTTTGCCGCCAACACTTGCATCAACCATTGCAAGTAATGTAGTTGGTATGTTTATAAAATCTATTCCTCTTTTAAAAGTTGATGCCACAAAGCCACCTAAATCGCTAATAACACCGCCACCTAAATTAATGAGTAAACTTTTTTTATCAGCACTAATATCTGTTAATGCACCCCAAACTTGGCTACAGGTTTCTAAGGTTTTATTTTCCTCTCCGCTTTCTAATTCAATTATTTCGGCCTGGTTTAGTAACTGACAATTAAATAATAAATTTGGTAAGCATTTACTAATTGTGTTTTCATCGCATACAATAATGTATTTAGTATAGTTACTTTTTTTTAAAAATTTATTAAGTTCATCAAAACTTTTATCACCTATGTAAATATTATACGACGTAGATTTTATTGTTGCCATTTTTATTAGTTCTGAAAATATTTTAATCTCAATTAACTTTATTTTTTAATTAGTAATTTAATTTGTGATAAAGCTTGTTTGGCTTTTTTATTATTTGCGTTACGTTTCAAAATACGTGTTAAATAAACTTCGGCTTGTTTAAAATCTTTTTTATAGGCAAATAGCCCAGCTAAATTTAGCAATAAAGGCTCGTAATCTGGGTCAATTAGTATGGCTTTGTTATATAACGTTTCGCAACTTAAAACATTACCTTTTTGTAATTTTATAAAGCCTAAATTAGTTAATGCTGATACGTGTTTTGAATTTTCTGTAATAATTTGAGAGTACGTTGCTTCGGCTTCATTAATTTGATTGTTTGATGCATAAGCGGTTGCGAGTTTATTTTTAAAATCTAAAGCAAATGGGGCTAATTTTACTGCATTTTGTAAATATAAAATTGCATTTTGTAAATTACCTAAATTAAAGTAAGCTTCGCCAATTCGGTAACTTGTCCAAGCGTTTTCGTTATCAAAAGTTTTAGTTATTAGTTTTTTAGTTAACAAATAATCATCTGTTAGCAAATTAACGTAGCTTGTAATTTTTTGATAGTTTTGTTTTATAAAATATAACTGAATTAAGGGTTCAATATTTGTTTTTAAATTTTCTAAACTATTATCGTTTAAATAAAACACAGCGCTATCAAGGTAATAAGGCTTAGGTTCAAACTTATCGTATTGGTTAAGATATGCTTTTGCTTTAATAAAATTACTAGGTGTTTTTTCGTTAATTGCATATAATCCAATAAATTGTTTAAGTGCTTGTTTATCTTTTTTAGTTATTGGCTTGCGTATGTAATGATCGTGAACGGTAACGTGTGGTATATCAATTGATCCCGATTTTGGCATATGACAACTCACACAATTTTGGGTTTCGATTTTTGATTTTTGTATTACATTTTTATCTGAGCAAAATTTATTAATTTTTTTATTATCAACTGGGTGGCACGATATACAAGCATTATTAAACACTTCTGTATTTGTTTCTTTAACGCTAATGTGTGGGTTGTGGCATGTAACACATGTCAATGCATTTTTATACGGCTTTAATAAGCCCTCTCCTACTCTACCTAATGGCGATGGCGCAATAAAACATTTACTCTGCTTTAATCTATCGGCGTGCGATGCCATAATAAATTCATCGTCGGCATTTTTATATTTTGGCAAAAACACCGTCATATAATCGTTTAATTTCATACCTGGTTTAAAATCATAAAACGATTTTCCTTCTTTTAAAATAGTGTTACCTTGTAAGTGGCAGCGCTGGCAAATATCAAACTGCGCATCAATGCTTAATTTTGCTGGGTTCACAATGCTATAATCAATGTATTTTGACGTATCAATTTTACTACCTGTTTGCCTAGCCTCTACGTGCAAACTGCCTGGACCGTGGCATCGCTCACAACCAATTCCTTTTTCAACTGAGTTATATTTATTTTCAGAACCCAACACAAAATCAGGATAAGAGTTATGGCAACTCATACATTCTAACCCTACCTTACGTGCAAAACGGGAATTGTGACCGTTTTCGAAACCTGGCGGTAAATCCCACGTTTTTTTTTGAGTATAAAACGTCATTGGCATTTGCGTTAAATAACCATTATTTTGTTGCAGGTGGGAGTTGGTATGTTGACCCGAACCAATAATATAACTAACAGTTTCTTGTCGTTTATGTATCGTATCCTTTCCTCGTAAGCGGTATTCTAAAAAACGCAAGCTATCATTTTGCCAAAAAGCTTTATAATAAAAATCGCCAAACTTATCTTGTATAACCGATGTGTGGTAATTAGCCGCCGATTTTTGCGTACTAGCCACATCAAACGATTTGCCCATACCCGTTTTAATAAATGTATTATAAATTGTTTGATGGCAAAGCTTACACGTATTAATACCAACATATTTAGCGCTATCGCTGTGGTTTAAATATGTAAAAGGTTGAGATTCTTTTTTTTGTTTAACTGGAATATTTGTTGGCTCGGTGCAACTTACAAAAAATAAAAAAAGTAATACAGGTAAAAAATTTAAGCTAATATGTGTTGCTTTAAACAATGATTTTGTTTTTATGATACGAGTATAAACTTAACAAAAAATTTACTTACCTAATAGTACATTGCACTTTAAATTAAAATATGACTACAACAATTAAAACACTTATAACTAAAAACAAATTGGCTTTCGATTCTCACTTTTATATTGAGTCGGTATGTTTATCTTATATATTAATAAATAAAGCCTTAAAGCAAGTTGTTAAAAACGATTTGCATAACGATGCCATTGAATTAAAAATAAAAACATCAAATTTAATACAACTAGTAAAAAACGAACTCAATGTTAATTCTAACTTAAAATCTAAAATTTCAAAAAAAATATTAAAAGATATAAAACACTTTAATAAATTGTATAAGCAAGTTTTTGAAGAAATTAAATACCAATATTCTGAAAAAAAGATTTTTGAAACAGCCCAGCTAGGTATTAATTGCATTGCAATACTAAATACTACGTTAATAAAAATAAAAAACAATCATTAATTTTTTTAAATAAAAAAACGCCTCTATAAAAATAGAAGCGTTTTTTTTAAGGGGTTATTATAAATTAACGATTAGTTGATAATTAATTTTTTAGAAATTATCTTATTATTAATATCAATGTTTACAAAATAAACGCCTTTAGCAAGACTCTCTTTTTTATTTATTTCGTGTTTAATATTACCTGCCAATGGTTCAATATTAGCAGTTTGCTCAACAACTCTTCCCATCACATCAATTACAGATATTTTTATTTTATCGTTAGCAGTTGCATTAAAATCAACAAACGAACTACCCGATGTAGGGTTAGGATAAATAAACAAGCCTATGTTTTTTTCTAATTCAGATACAAATGTAGCAATACTACCACCAATATTTATTTGATCGATGTATATATTATTTGAACCTGTGGTTAAAACTTTATCGCTCATAAAACTATAACGAAATTTAACGCTTGGTTTGTTTGCTAAAGTACCTAAAATGCTTGGCGTTAAGGTTATTAATTTAAATTGAGCATTTGTAGGCACAAAAGCTGTTGCTAAAACGCCACCCGAGTTTGTTGCAAAGGTTGTCATATTTGGGGTTCCAAAAACACCAGTAAATGTTACCCAAGTACCGCCGCAATCTAACGAATATTGTAGTTTAAGCGAATCTGCTTGTGCTGCATTTCTTTTTGCATAAGCGTAATAATAACTAAATGTAATATTACTTGTGTTTGTAAAATCATAATAAGGGGTTTCAAAAAAATCGCGCTGTCCTTTATTACTTGTTACCGAAAAATTATTTATGTAAATACTTTTAGCAGTTGTATTACCACCAATTGCAGTGTTTTGAACCCACGTTACAGAACCTGCATTATCGTTACGCACAGTTACATCTGTTGGCAAACCTGTTGTTTCAAAATCTACTCCGTTATTTGCTGCTAAACCGCCAAAGCCATTAACTACATTTACTGTATAGTTAGTTTTTGTATTGTTGCTATAAGTGTTTGTAGCTAGTAAGGTTGCAGTGTAAGTACCTGGGGTTGCATAAGTAACAACCTCAACCGAGTTTGTTGATGTTGCTGGCGTGCCACCATTAAACGTCCAAGATAAAGAACCGCCACTAAAGTTACCTAACTGGCTTGTGCTTGTAAACGTGTAAGTGTTACCAACACAATTAATAACTTTATTAGCAGCAAAATTTGCTACTGGTGCACACGTATAACTGGCCGATATACCAGTAGCTAACAAATTAGCTGGTGATGATAAATTACTACGCCCACTAGTACCGCTATTAATTGCGGCTTGCACTCTTGTTATTTGGTTTTGAGTAAACATTTTTGGACAAGCCGAGTAGTCCATAAAGTTTTCTACATTTTGATTAGTAGATGCATCGCAGGTGTTTGTACCAGCACTTGGCGGGCAAGTACTAAAGTTACCCAATGTTGGTGGTGTATCGCCTATTCCATCATCGCCACAGCTAACACCAGGGTTATTAGTACTACCGAACGTGTGAGGTAAATTTAACCAATGACCAAGTTCGTGACTTAATGAGCGTGCATTTAAACCAGTTAAATAATCGTAACGATAAACAATTGCATCATTAGCTGCATTTGTACTCCAAGTACCTGGTAAATAAGTGTAGCCAACAATAAAACTACCTGTTGGTGGACAAGGAGATGACGCACTAGATATACATTTAACAATATAAATATTTAAATATTTGTTTGTTGGCCATCTGTTTGTACCGTTACCCGAGTAAGCATAAGCAGCACTGTTTGTTTGACTCCAATTTGTGTTTGCATCGTAATGACGAATGATGCCGTTGGTGCAATTACCAGATGGGTCGCGCTTTGCAAGTTGTAATTCTATTTGAGCACTCACATATAAGTTAGAATATAATGGGCTAATTGTTCCAACATCGGCACCTGTTTTATTATAATCTGCATTTAATTGTGTTAAGGCATCCATACAAGCTTGGTCGCTTATGTTTTCGGCTCCACCTTGGTGTAATATATGAAATACAACAGGCACCGTGTAAATTGATGCGGCCGTATTAGCTGTTTTTTGTGCCGCTTGGTTTTTTATTGCCTGGCGATACTCCAAATCCATTTGGCTTTGTTCTAAATCATATCTTGATTTGGCTGCGGGATCGTTTTTAAAAACATCTTCCATTGCTTCGGTTGTGTAGCAGGGTATTTTTTTTAACCCGTTATTTAACTGGGCAGTAATTGTGCCGCCTAATACACAAACACTAAATAAATTGAGTAGTTGTTTTTTCATTGAATTTTAATTTTAAATTGTTTTTTAACTTAATAAATTTACTAAAAAAAAAATAAAGTAATTTGTAGATAATTTGTATTATTTATTTTTTAGTTGAGTCATTGCCATCATTTGTTTCATTGTTTTATCCATTCCATCAACACTACCATCTAAAAATATAATGTTTCCCTTTCCTTGTTCGGCAAAGTTTTTAACGGCTTCTGTCCACATACTAAATGTAATTAACGAGGTATCTAAATTGCTTTCTTGCATTTGCTTTGCAGCATCTGCCATACCACGGGCTACCTCGGCTCTAAATAATGCAATACCCTGCCCTCGCATTTGCGCAGCTTCTTTTTCGGCAGTTGCCGATATTTTAATAAAATTACCTTCGGCTTCGGCTGCTTTAGTACGAGTAATTAATAATGCTTGGCCTTCGTTTTCGGCAGCTGCTTTTAAATTATTACTAGCAACAACTTTTGCCATGCTGCGCATTACTTCTTCATCAAACGTAATATCGTTTAATTGTAAATCTATTAAATGGTAACCCCACTCTTCAAGCATTACATCTAATTGGTCTTTAACAGCTTCAACAATATCGCGGCGTAACGATAAAACTTCTGATTGTTTTTTTGTTGCTACAAATGCCCTTACCGAACCTTCTATTGAACGAACCAACGCTTGCATTAAATTTTTATCATCAACAAATTTAAAGGCTACATTTTTTATGCTTTCTTCGGTTTGGTTAATAACAGCATACAACAACATTGCCGTAAAATTTACATTTGCCTGATCTATTGTAACAGCCTGAAAACCTAACTCAACACTACGATTTTGAATAGATATTTTTTTATAAACTGTTTCAATAAACGGAATTTTCATACTTAAGCCTGGTGTTAAAATACGGCGATATTTACCAAAAACTGTAATAACGGCTACAGTACCTTGTTGAACAGTTACAAATGATAAAAAAATAAAAATTGCAACAAAAACAATTGCGAAAATTAAAAATGGCATAGTTATAGTTTTTAAATTAGTTTAGGTAAATTTATAACTCTAATTCGAAAAACAAAATAAATGTACATTAATGGTAATAAGTATATATTATTGGTAATCATGCTTTGTTGCATTAAATTTTCGTTTTCGCAAAAAGACTCGGCCAACCCCGAAATTGCAATTTTTAAAGCAGGATGTAAATTACTCGATTCGAGTAAATATAAAGACGCCATTTTAACTTTTAAAAAGGCTATTAAACTTAAAGCCGATTATTTGCCAGCCTATAATAAAATGGCAATTGCAAAAATTAAATTAGAAGATAAAAAAGGTGCTGAAAAAGATTTATTGGCTGCGATGAAAATTAACCCCGATGATTTTGAAACCGAAAAAACATTGGCATATTTATATATTGAAAGCCAGCGATTTAAAGAAGCAAAAGCAATGATAGATTCGGCAATAATATTAAAACAAGAAGATGCCGAAATTTATTATTATCAAGCTAAACTAATGTTTTTAGGAAAAAGCTATAAACCAGCGCTAGATGCCTGTGCCAGAGCTACTGACATAAAAGATAAATACATTGAAGTGATTTACCTAAAAGGAGAAATTAGATTTGCAATGAAAGATTATAACTATGCAATTAAAGAAATTAACGAAGCTATGAAATTAACACAGGCTACAACACCTAACTATATAGCTTATAAAACCAGAGCAAAAGCACGATTTGAAGTACACGATTATAAAAATGCAATAACCGATTGGAATGTTTACATAGATGCTTTTGCTGAGGAAGAAGAGGCTTTGGTAGCACGAGGTGCTTGCAAAATAGAAGCGGTTGATAATGCAGGGGCTATTGCCGATTTTGATGCCGCCATTAAATTAAATGATAAAAACCCTGTAAGTTATAATTACCGTGGGGTTGCAAAAGGCGAAAGTAAACAGTTTGTTGATGCGCTAAAAGATTTTGATTTTGCCATAAAATTACGATTTAATTATGCCGATGCTTTTGTTAACCGCGCCGCTGTTAAGTTTGCAAGTAAAGATAAACGAGGAGCTTGCGAAGATTTAAACAAAGCCGATAGTTTGGGTGATGAAATGGCAATTAAGTTAATTGAAACCTACTGCAAACATTAATTAAATTAGCCGCAAATATTAAAATGAATTTATAATTTTGAACTTAAAATTAAATAATGAAAACAGCCGTTTACCGAAAAGCACACTTTAACTCTGCGCATCGTTTACACAACATTAATTTTAACGATGCTAAAAACAAAGAAATATTTGGCCTTTGTAACAACCCCAATTACCACGGCCATAATTACGACCTTATTGTTAAAATAGTTGGTACTATTGATGAACAAACAGGTTATGTATTTGATTTAAAAATTTTAAACGATTTAATTAATACCGAAATTATTGAACGTTTTGACCATCGAAACTTAAATTTAGACACTGTTGAATTTAAAACACTTAACCCAACTGCCGAAAATATTGCAAAAGTTATTTACGATTTACTGCGCATAAAAATTGATTTAAAATTTGATTTAGAAATTACATTATACGAAACACCTCGTAATTTTGTTGTTTACCCTGTTTTTTAAAGTGAAATTTTTGCATTTAGTTTTAATGTTTTGCATTTGTTTTTTTTGTTGTAATAAGCAAAAAAATATATCTATAAAAATTATTAAAACTACAAGTAATCAAAGTGTAAATAAGGTTATTAATTATGATAGTTGCGAACTCGAAAAACAATTTGTTGCCAACCAGTTAATCAATATTCATTCCTTAGATTCATCTATTAGAGTATCATTAATATATGCAACCAGCAACAATTTTTTAAACCATAACATATACAACGGATTAAAAAATGCCTATTTACCTTGCAACGTAGCCCTAAAATTAGCTAATGCTCAATATTATTTACATCAACTTTTTCCGTATTATCATCTTATTATTTTTGATGCAACGCGCCCTTTATCTTGCCAAAAAAAAATGTGGAGTGAGTTGGATATGAAGCCCAGTGAAAAAATAAATTACTTAGCGCATCCAAATCAACTATCATTACACAACTATGGTGCTGCCGTTGATGTTGGTATCATAAGTCAAAATCAATTATTGGTAAACATGGGTACAAATTTTGATTCGTTTGAAGAGTTAAGCGAACCAAAACGAGAACTTAATTTTTATAAAACTGGCAAACTCACTAAACAAGTTTTTGCTAATAGATTACTGTTACGAAAAATAATGTTTAAGGCTGGTTTTACTTCAATAGCAAGCGAATGGTGGCACTTTAACGAAACCAATAAAGCTACCGCGGCCATAAAATATAAATTAATAAATTAGCAGTGCTGTTATTTTTACGACAACATTATTTAAAACTAAAAGCCAACACATCATCCATCACATCTCTAGTATTACTTAATCGCGGTACTTTAAACTGCCCGCCTAATTTATTGTTTGCCTTTAACCAATTATAATAAGTGCCTCTTTTTAAAATAGTAACTTTTGGTAATTGTAGCACATAATTATTAAAGCGTTTAGCCTCATAATCACTGTTAATTTGCTTTAATGTTTCGTCTAACACGTTTATAAAAAAATCTAAGTTATTGGGAACGGTGTCAAACTCTATTAACCATTGATGCGCACCAGTTGTAGTGTTCATAAAAATTGGGGCAACTGTATAATCGGTTATGTGTGCGTGTGTTTTTTCGCAGGCAACATTTATTGCATATTCGGCATTATGTATCATTAACTCTTCGCCAAACACATTAATGTGTTGTTTTGTGCGACCTGTTATTGTAAACCTATAAGGTGCAATGCTTGTAAATGTAATAGTATCGCCTAACTGATAACGCCATAAACCAGCACTAGTTGTTATTAACATGGCATAATTTTTTCCTATTTGTACTTCATATAAATTATATACTCGAGGGTTATCGTTAACTAAATTAGTTACTGCAATAAATTCATAAAAAATGCCATAATCCAACATTAGCAACATTTCATCACTATGAGGTAAATCTTGTATCCCAAAAAAACCTTCGCTAGCGCTATAAAGCTGTAGGTACTTAACGTTAGTATTATTAAACAACTCGGTAAATAAATTTTGATATGGTTTAAAACTAACACCACCATGAAAATAAACTTCTAAGTTTGGCCAAACCTCATAAATAGAGGTTATTTTTTTAATTTCTAAAATTCGTTTAAGTAAAACCAACATCCAACTTGGCACACCTGCTAAACTTGTTACGTTTTCGCTAGCCATTGTTTGCGCCATTTTTTCGAGCTTATTTTCCCAATTATCCATTAAAGCAATATCAACCGCTGGAGCTCTAAAATACTCAGCCCACATTGGCAAATTTTGAATAATGATGGCGCTTACGTCACCATAAAACGATGTGTAATCGCCAAAACTATCGGCTTTAAAACTACCACCTAATGCTAAATTTTTGCCAGTAAATAATTGAGTATCGTTATTGTTAACACAATGAAACGTAATCATATCTCGCCCACCATTATAGTGGCAGCCATCTAAAAACTCTTTACTTACAGGTATAAATTTACTTTTATCGGTTGTGCCACTACTTTTTGCAAACCATTTTATATCGGTGTTCCACAATAAATTTTGTTCGCCACGTCGGTTTCTATCAATATATGTTTTTAGCGATTCATAATCTTGTAACGGAACGTATTGTTTGAATTTTTCGTAGTTAGTAATTTCTTTAAAATTGTGTAGTTTACCAAACTCAGTATCCTTTGCCTTAACTAGCATTTGCAACAACCATTCGTTTTGCACATCATGCGGATACTTCATAAAAAGCTCTACCTGATGCATGCGCTTTTTCATTACCCACGATGCTATTGAATTGAGTATTGGCATGTTTAGTTAATGTTATTTTTTAATGTAAAATTTTAATAATCCAGTTTCATTCATATCTATAAATTGATACGTTGACGGGATTTTATTTTTAAAGGTATGGAAAGTTACCAAGCGAGTGCCTTTTTTACATTGGTTTAATTTTAAAATTAAATTTTGATGATAGGCTTCATACTCTGTTAATGATACTTTTGAAGTTTTATCAAGAATGCATGTTTCATCAAAATTTTCGTGAAACGAATTAAAAAAATAAATGCCGTTAAATACTGAAAAATCGATAGTCGTAAAATCACTATTAATAAAATGAGCCTTTTTTAACTTATATGTTTGTTTAATTTTGTTTGATAAATTTGTTAATGTTTTTCGTTTTTCGATACCATAAAAATGAGCATTGGTAACACTTGTGCCAATACAACAAAATTTACCTACACCCGAACCAATATCTAAAATTTTATCTGTTTCGTTATCTACTAATAATTTTGAAGCTTTTATTGCAATTTTAACTGGCGTAAAATGTCTGGCCGAATGCTCTTGGTATTTTTTAGGATAAATGGCATCAAACTCCGTATCTGTTAACTGCTTTTTATTTTTTAAATTTTCGAAAATCATTTTTTAATTTGTTAATGCATTACGATATATACTGTTGGTAACAATTAATGCGCAATTTTGCAAAGCTTTATTATTAGCTAAATAACTTATAATTACTTTTATAACTTTTGTATCCTTTTTTAATGTGTAATTTTCGTAATTATAACTATCATCGGCAATGTTGTATGAACCAGTTTCTATAGTAGTTTTATAACTATTAATTGTTGTGTAAATTAAATCGTTTTTAAAATTACGGGCGGTTAATTGCGAATTCATAAATTCATCTTTAATATTTAAAAATTCTTTTTCAGAAATATGAAAAGTATTAGATAATTCAATTTCCTCAATTGTAACCGAAAACGAATTTGATGATTGTGATTTAAATGATTTTGTATTTGATAAATAACACTGTAAATATGGTGCAACATTGCTTTCACATTTTTTTACACAAAATGGTAAATCAATTATTAAGTCGCTATTAATCGTATGTTTTTGCCAAGTAATACTTTCTAATACAAATTCAGTTTTTTTATTTTCACATTTAATAATTGCGTCGCTAAAATCGTATGCAATAAAAAAAGAAAATACAAACACCATTACCGATGTTATTAGCTTTTGTTTTTCGGTAAAATTAAATTGAAACAATTTTTTAAAAGTGTACTGTTTTTTTTCTGTTTTGTTAATTACATTAAGCTCATTTAACTGTATAAGCTGTGTTTCGCTATCAACATAATTTTTAAAACTTAAGCCTGAATTGTTTTTTTTCCAATCAATAAAATTATTTTTAAATTTTTTACTACAATGCTTGCAAAAAATGATGTATGGAGAAGTTATAACTGTTTGATGCTTACACGATGTGCAAGTAATTGAATTTATCATTTTGATTTTTTTGAAAGATAATTTTCAAATGTATTTAAATTCATAGCATTTAAACAGTTATCTTTTGTTAAAAGGCCTTTGCGTGCAACGTGTGTACCGTATTGCATATCGTGGTATCCTTTTAATTGATGCGCATCTGGATTAATAGAAATCATTACCTCTTTTTCTAAACAATACGGTATCCAACGCCAATCAATATCTAACCTATAGGGATGTGCGTTTAACTCTATAGCTACATTATTTGCAGCGCAGGCATCAATTACTTTTTTATGATTAATAGGATACCCTGGCCTACCTAATAATAAACGACCTGTTGGGTGTCCTAATATTGTTGTGTAGGGGTTTTCTATTGCTTTTAATAATCGAGCGGTTGCTTTATCTTCATCCATTTTTAAATTAGCATGTACCGATGCTACAATAAAATCAAACGATTTTAAAATTTCTTCTTCATAATCTAAATTACCATTTCCTAAAATATCACTTTCAATGCCTTTAAATATTTTAAATGGAAATAACTGTTTGTTTAATTTTTCAATTTCAAAATGTTGTTTTAGTACTGTTTCAACTTTTAAACCATCGGCGTAAACTGCACTTTGCGAGTGGTCGCAAATACCTAAATACTCGTAACCTAATTGCTTGCAATACACTCCCATTTCTTCAAGGCTATTCATACCATCACTATAGGTTGAGTGGTTGTGTAAAATTCCTTTTAAATCGTTAAACTTTATTAACCTTGGTAACTTATGCTCTTTAGCTAAATCTATTTCAAATAGACCTTCGCGCAATTCGGGTTCGCAATACTGTATGGTTAACGTTTCGTAAATATGTTCTTCTGATGTGTATTTTTTTAAGGGTAACGATTTAAAGTTAATGCCTTGCAAATGTTCGGCAGTAGCAGATGTTTCTATTAATTGTTTATAAAAAACAGTTGCATTAACTTTTATAAAATTAACGGGTATGTTATCTAATTCAAACTCGTCGGTATCAAAATTTTCATCTCCAATTAAAATATCAACCTCCTCAACAATTTCGCATTTACGATGCATAGCGCCCGTGTAGCTAACCAAATTTGTATGTTCTTTTATAGCATCAATTATGTGATGTGTAACTTTTTGGGCATAAGCAAAATGAAAGTAGCCAGCACTTTTTTGTTTAAATTCAATACTTTGTATAATACTGGTTTGTGTTTTTGCTCCAAATCCTTTTAATTCAATTAATCTGTTTTCGTGGCAAGCATACAATAAATCGGTAACACTTTCGAGTTCTAATTCTTGCCACAATTGCCTTACTTTTTTTGGTCCTAAACCTTTAACGCTTAACATATCAATTACACCTGCAGGTGTTTTTTGTATCAATTCGTGTAACTCGAGGGTGGTGCCAGTTGTTGTTAATGCAATTATTTTTTCGGCAGTGCTTTTACTAATTCCTTCTATTTTAATTAATTCATCAATAGTTAAATTATTTAAATCTAACCGAGTTTTATTTAATTTATAAGCAGCACTTGCAATGCTTTTAATTTTAAATGGGTTTTCGTTATGTAGTTCTAAAAGTTTTGCTGTAATTTCTAATGCTTCGGCAATATCTTCGGTTGTCATCATAAAAATAATTCAGCTTTTTTTAAATCATCGGGGGTGGTAATTTTTATATTTTCAGTATTACCTTCAACTAAAATAATTTCTTCGTCTTGGCTTTCTAAAACAGTAGCATCATCAGTAAAAAAAGGTGTGTAAGGTTGCTCAAAAGCCAATTTAATTTTTGATACAATAAAACATTGTGGCGTTTGCACAATTTTATAATCATCGCGCCTAACAGCTTTATTTATGCCATTAGTAACAAGTCTAATACTATCATTAACAGTAACAACAGGTATTGCGTTTCCTTTTTTTGCAGCTGTTTCAAAGCAACGTTTAATGGTATCTATACTAACCAAAGGCCTTGCGGCATCGTGTATGCCCACAACATCATTTTTATTAGTAATACAATTTAATCCGTTTTTAACTGAGTGAAATCGTGTTTCGCCACCTAGCACAATTTGTATGTTTTTATCAGGAAAATATTCGGCAAGCATAAAGTTAGCATCTGTTACATAATCTTTATGCACGCATACTATCACATTCATAAACTCATCAAACTCTAAAAATTTTTGAATGGTGTGAATGATAACAGGCTTACCCTTAATTTCGATAAATTGTTTGGGAATGGTAGTTTGCATGCGTGTGCCTGTGCCACCTGCAACTATTATAACGTTATAGTGTGAATAGTTCATTATCTAATAATTTTTTATGCGTTCAATGCTTGCATCTATGTTTTTATAAATTTTATTAAAAAACTGAAAGCGCTGTTTTTCGGCAATGCCACTAATTAAAGTCGATTTTTTAATTAAATTTTTCATCCAATGTTCTATCTCTTCACAAAAAGCATTATTACTGCTTGTTAACGAGTTAACCGAATTAAATGAAATGTATGAATAATTGCCACCGTTAATGGTAACGTGTATGCAATTTGTACCAATAACTAAATCGCTATTATATAAATTAAATGGTGTTTGATACGATTTAGTTTTTTCGTTTTTATTTTCATTTTCGGCATATCTATTAATTGATTGTGCCATTTGTTTTAAATTTTGAAGTACCGTAATTGCATCATCTTTATTTTTAAATACACCGCTTTCAAAATAATATTCTATTTGTTTTATGGTTGTAAGGATGGTATCATTTGTCCAAACCTCTGAGCTTGGTATTTGTATATAGGTTTCGTGTATTTGTTTAGCCAACTGCAATTGTTTTTTAGGCACGCTATTAAAATCAAACTTTTTTGATTGGTAGTTTGTAATATTTAGTACGGAACGTTGCCAATAAAATAATTTAAAGGCAGCTAATTTTTCAGAAAAAAACGAATGAAAAATAGGTACTTCTTCGGCGGCATAAATTAAACTGGCATCCTGGCTTTTGGATACGTTTAAAAGTTGTTTTAAAAGACTATTTAAATAGGCATCAAAATTGGCTTCGCTATCAGTTAATTTAATGTAATTACAAGTAACCGTATTGGCATTGTTACTAAAAATAGTATCGGCGCTTAATTGATAATGTTTACATATTTTATAAGTTTCATCTAAACTTAATTCGGTTTCGTTGCGCAAACGCCTGTAAGCACTATCATTACTTATTTTCAACAAGTCGGCAATATCATCAACTAACGATATGTTTGCGGGCACACTATTTTTTAAGTGCTCAATAAACACTTTTTGCATAGCGAATTCCGATTTTTTTTGAATCATTTTGTAGTATTATTTGCAACTAAATATAGTTAATAATTGCATTTTTCGCAAATCAATTTTATTACGCTTGTGTTTTTTGCAAATAGCATTTAGCAATCTATATAAACTATAATTACAATTATTTTTCGCGTTAAAATAAATTATTGCCTGGTAAATCCGTTTCGTTAAGGTTTTAAAGCGCTGTAATTTTGATGTAAGAAAAACAAGAAATCATGAAAATAAAAATACTTAAACTATTAATAATTAGTTTGATAATTACTACAACTTGTAAATCACAAAGTATAATTGAAGCAAATGATAGTTTAAATATCGAATCTAATGTTGTTTCAATAAAATATAACATTTATGTTTCCATTGGTTCACAAATTGGAATATTAAGTCATATGGGCTATTCAACAGTTCCTTTTCATATTCATATTGATAAAATTGTTTTTGATAATATGTTTATAGGATTTGGGTACTCAATGGATGATTATAAAGACAGTGAATATTTTTTATTTTCTGGGGGTAATTATCGGCAAAATTTCAGAATAAGGTATTGTTCTTATTTTGGTTACAATATTGAAAGTCCTGTAATTGGTTATGGTGGTGTTTCAGTTGGAGCATCTTCGTGGGCAATCAAAAGCAATGAATTTCGAATAAATCCAAGTGCTCAATTACTATTGGGTATAAAAACTAACATTTCTAATCGAGCTTATAATCAAACCGAATTGGGTTTAGGATCTCCTTATTTATTTCAAACTTCTATTGGATATAAATTTTAAATTATAATTAAAAAAAACAAAAAATCATGAAAATAAAAACAAAACCAACCGAAATATTACTAATAGTAATTGTTATTATGAGTTTAGTAGTTAGTGTAAAATTAATTGTAAACGATGTAAAACAATTAAGTAGTAATAAAGAAACAGCACAGCATTATTTTTTTTAAAATAATTAAATAACATCTAAAAATAAACAGTCATGAAAACAATTATCACATTTGTAATTACCGCATCACTTTTATTATTTAATAAAATGGAGTATGCCCAAGGCCAAATTAAATCGTCGTTAACAGTATTATCCATCGATGTTAAAATTGAAAATACGAACCCACAGCAAATGGGAAATTTAGTGCGTATTGAGTTAGAAAAACTAGACACCTTTGAGGTAATGGATAGATACGACGTAGCGTACATGCTCGAAAATAAAAAATTAAGCATATTAAATTGTTATGGCAAACTATGTTTAACCGAAATTGGTGAACTCATTAAATCGGATAAAATGTTAACAGGTAGTGTTGAGCAATATTCTAAATCAATTATTTATACCTTACGTTTAATTGATGTAAAAACTAAACGTATTGAAAAAACATCTGTAATTGAGTTTTTAAATTTATCGGAGGAGTTGCAAGCTATGACTGCTATTTCGGTAAAAAAAATGTTTAATAAAAACATTGATTTAAATTTATTAAATAAACTAACCCAACGTAATAGTTACGACAACAGTGTTAATAATCCCGAAAAGGAACGCTTACGCTTAGATGGCCCGCGTTTAGGGTTTACTTATTTTACTGGTAATTTAGCAAACATAATATCGCAAAATAAAGCCGTAGGTGGCTTTGATGCTTACCCTACAATGTTTCAGTTTGGTTATCAGTTTGAAAAACAATATTTAAACGAAGGCAAAATACAAGCCTTGTTTGAATTTATACCTATGGTTACTGGCCTTGATCAAGGTTACTTTATACCAAGTTTTACTTTACTGCACGGTTTGCGTAGCAACGTAAATGGTTGGGAGTTTGCAATAGGCCCAACAGTTGGTTTAACTCCAAAAGCAAATGGCTATTATGATACCGAAAATGTTTGGCACCGTGAAATCGAATGGGCAAACGATACATCAAAAGCTACAATTAAAAACCCTTATGTAATTAAAGAGCGATTAGATAGTCGAGGCGATTACGCAGTGCAAACTGGCTTTGTTTTAGCTGTAGGCCGTACATTTAAATCGGGAAAATTAAATTTACCTGTTAATATTTATATCATTCCAAATAAAGATGGCTTTAGGTTTGGAGCATCGTTGGGCTTTAACGCTAAAAACAAATAAAAGTTATACTTTAATAAATTGATACTATTTTATACATACACTATATATAATAGTGTGCAGGATAGCAATACGCTATATAGCATAGTATGGCGCATTATTACAAAAGGCTATGTTGTAAATCCTTTATGGAGTGGCTTTTTGAGCCTATTTATTAACAATAAGCTCATTTATCAACAAAATGCACACTTTTTTTAATCAAACACTTGCTATATAAGGTTTACCGTATACATTTGTAAAGTAATTAATTTATAAAGTTTAACCCTTAAAACAAAAACAACATGAACAAAGCAGAATTAATCGAAGCAATTTCAAACGGATCAAAATTAACTAAAGCTGATTCAGGTCGTGCGTTAGATTCTTGTATTGAAGCAATTTCTAAAGCATTAAAAAAAGGAGATAGAATCTCTTTAGTAGGATTTGGTTCTTTTTCAGTAGCTAAACGTGCAGCTCGTATGGGTCGCAATCCTCAAACAGGAAAAGAAATTAAAATTGCTGCTAAAAAAGTAGTTAAATTTAAACCAGGTTCTGAGTTAGCAACTAACGTTAACAAAGGAAAATAATTAGATTTTTCTAATTACTAAAAAAGCCTCAAACAATGTTTGAGGCTTTTTTTATGTATTAAATTTTTTAAGGCTAGTAAAAAACAATTGTTTACAATAAAAAGTAAAAACAAAATGCCGTTTCAACTAATTTGAAACGGCATTTTTAATTTTTACAAAAAACTATAAATTAAAAGTTACCTTTTAACTGCACGCCTTGCTCAATTTTTTGCAAAGCTGTAATATATGCCGCAATGCGCATTGATGTTTTAAACTGAGCCGCATTATTCCAAACACTTGCAAATGCTAATTCCATTTTTTCATCGTGTTTTGTATTTACTTCGTTTTCACTCCAATAGTAACCTGCTTTGTTTTGTACCCACTCAAAGTAAGATACAGTTACACCACCACTATTTGCTAAAATATCTGGAACTACAATTATGTTTTTTTCATTTAACACATGGTCGGCTGCAGGCATTGTTGGGCCATTTGCACCTTCAACAATTAGTTTAGCTTGTATTTTTTGTGCAATCTCTTCAGATATTACATTTTGTAAAGCTGCTGGTACTAATACATCACATTTACAAGTTAAAATTTCGTCGTGCGAAATTTCGGTTGCTCCTGTAAATCCTTTTAATACGCGGTTATTTTTTGCAACAAATTCTAGTGCAGCTTTAATATCAATTCCTGCTGCATTGTAAAAAGTAGCTGTATGATCGCCAATGGCTACAATTTTAATTCCTTGTTCGGCTAATAAACGCGCTGCGTGTGAGCCTACATTACCAAAACCTTGTACTGCAGCCGTAACTTCTTTAGGATTTAAGCCCATTTTTTTTAATGCAGCTAATGTGTTTACCATAACGCCACGTCCTGTTGCAGCATCTCGTCCTAACGATCCTCCAATAACAATTGGCTTTCCTGTAATAACTCCAGGGCTATCTTCGCCAGTAACTTTGTTAAATTCATCTAGTATCCAAGCCATTTCTCTTCCGCTTGTTCCCATATCTGGAGCTGGAATATCTTTGTTTACGCCAAATACATCTTTCATTGATGATGCATAAGCACGAGTCATTCTTTCTAATTCACCAACACTCATCGTGCGAGGGTCGCATTTAATGCCGCCTTTTGCACCACCGTAAGGTAAGTTTGCAACGGCGCATTTAAAACTCATCCAAGCAGCTAATGCCATCACCTCATCTTGGTTAACATCCATTGCATAACGAATACCACCTTTAGATGGGCCTAATACAGTAGAATGTACAACACGGTAACCTTCAAATACTTGAATTTTACCGTTATCCATCATTACTGGTAAGCTAACTTTAACTTGTTTAATTGGGTTACGTAATATTGTGGCAACGTCGTCAGACATGTTCATTAATTTAGCAGCTACATCTAAGCGTGCCAATACAGCTTCGAACATACTTTCGTGAGCTGGTGCATTTGCAGTTTGTGTTGACATATTAATTTGTATTGGTTTATTTTTTTATGAGTTAGGGTAACAAAAATAGTGAAATATTTGATTGATTTAATATGATTTAGACTAATAAATGAGGAGTTTTAAACCTTTGTTTTTTAACAAAATGATTGTATTAAAATTAGATAACAATAAACAAAGGGCGCTACAAAAATAACACTATCAAACCGATCTAAAATACCGCCATGGCCTGGCATAATTTTACCCGAATCTTTAACGCCTGCCTGCCTTTTTAGCATGGACTGTACTAAATCGCCAATGGTACCAAAAACAGTTACAAGTATTGATATTACAATCCAATGTACTAGTGCTAATTCATTAAACCAAATTGCCATAACATAAGCGCAGGCAATATTTAATAAGGCAGCTCCAGCAGCTCCTTCCCAAGTTTTACCTGGCGATATGCGTTCGTGTAATTTATGTTTTCCAATTAAACTACCAACAAAATATGCCCCCGAATCGCTAGCCCATATTAATATAAAAATACCAAGTACATAATGGTAATTATAGGGGGCAAAATTATTAATACTTTGTAATGATGGATGGTTAAATGTAAATGCTTTATCGGTACACGAAATGCATATTAATAAAATAAAAGGTACTACCGCATAAAGTATACCTGTAAGTGTATATGTTACATTAAGTGCCGAATGCTTTCGACTATCAAACAAGCCAAAAACAAATGTGATGAAGGTTAATGCAATAACAATAGCAAAAATTATTTCGGTATGATAAAATAAACTAAGGTTTGAATTATATAAAACTCCAAATACGTATAAAACTATTGAAGATATAATGCCTATAATTTTATAAGGCTTAGCTCCATATTTTTCTGATAATTGATAAAATTCAATTAATCCCCAAATGGATACAATGAAAAATAAAAAAACAAAAGAAATGTAATTAATAAACATACACGACAACAATACTGTTACAAAAACAATTGCTGTTAAGCTACGGGTTACTAAGGTTTGTAAGTTTAATGCCATAAAAAAATCCTTCTCAAACTGAGAAGGATATTAGTTAATGTATTTATTCAGATATTTTTAGGGCTTCAAAACATTTTATTTCGCCCGAATCGCCTAAAAATTGGGCATCAATTGTAACTAATCCTATTTTTTTTAATTGCTCTTTAGATAAAGGCTTTGCCGGAGTCCAAATTTCATCAACTAACTTCAAATCAACATCTTTATTTAATAAAATTTGATTAAGTTGTTTTTGAGTTAAAAACACACACCCTTCATTTTCCTCTTCGTCTACTGCATTTAAAACAGTACCAACTATTTTTAATTTAGGCACATCGGGTTTATAAGTAAAGTTTAAACCGTCTTGTGTATTTTGTTCAATAAATTTTATTCCTAATAAATGAATATCTGCCATAGTTTCTGTTTTTTCGAGCACAATTTTAAAGATATAAAGTCGGTAATCAAAGTTAATTTATAATTTTATATCAACCTTTATTAAAATTTATGTTAATAAATTATTACCTGCCTATTATTTACCAAAAAAGGCAACAAATGTTACCTCTTTTGCTTATTTAGTTTTAAACTCAAACTGTTTAGTCTTTAAACAATGGGTATTTTTCCATCATTACATTAATTTTTACCTTTAGTTTGGCAAGTTCCTTTGGATTTTCTTTATGTTTAATAGCTGCATCAATATAATCAACAATTTTAACGCATTCTTTTTCTTTTAACCCTCGGCTTGTAATTGCTGGCGATCCAATTCGAATACCCGACGTAACAAATGGCGATTTATCATCAAAAGGAACCATATTTTTATTAACGGTAATGTCGGCTTCGCCTAAAACTTTTTCGGCTTCTTTACCTGTTATATTTTTGTTACGTAAATCAATTAGCATACAATGGTTATCGGTGCCTCCCGATATTATTTTATATCCTTTTTCAACTAAAGCTTTAGCCATTGTTTGTGCATTTTTAATTACTTGCACACAGTATAACATATATTCATCGCTTAAGGCTTCGCCATAGGCAATTGCTTTAGCCGCAATAACGTGTTCTAACGGCCCGCCTTGCGTACCCGGAAAAACTGCCATGTCTAAACACGCGCTCATTAATTTTAATTCTCCTTTTGGAGTTTTATCTCCCATCGGGTTTTCAAAATCGTTACCCATCATAATCATTCCGCCTCTTGGCCCACGTAATGTTTTGTGTGTTGTTGTGGTAACAATGTGGCAATGAGGTAATGGATCGTTTAAAATACCTTTTGCTATTAAGCCCGATGGGTGAGATATATCGGCTAATAATAAAGCGCCAACGGCATCGGCAATTTTACGCAAGCGCTCGTAATCCCAATCGCGCGAGTAGGCCGATGCGCCGCAAATAATCATTTTTGGTTTTTCTTTTTTTGCTGTATCTTCTAACTTAGTATAGTTTACTAAGCCTGTTTTTTCATCAACACCATAAAAAGTGGCGCGGTACAATTTACCCGAAAAATTAACAGGCGAACCATGTGTTAAATGTCCACCGTGCGATAAATCAAAACCTAAAATTGTATCGCCTGGTTTTAAGCAAGCTAACATAACTGCTGCATTTGCTTGTGCGCCCGAGTGTGGCTGCACATTTACCCAACAAGCTCCAAATAATTCTTTTGCTCTATCAATAGCCAATTGCTCAACCTTATCAACAACTTCGCAACCACCATAGTAACGTTTGTTAGGCAAACCTTCGGCATATTTATTAGTTAAAACACTGCCCATAGCTTTCATCACTTGGTCGCTCACATAGTTTTCGCTGGCAATTAATTCAATACCTCGGGTTTGACGTTTTTTTTCTTCAGTAATTAATTTAAATATTGCAGTATCTTTTTTCATATATTAATTTTATTTTTAGTTGTTTAAGTTTTTAAGAGTAATTTTTTACTTACAAAATAATTATTTGGTGTGTTTTAAATTATATGATTTTATCGGCATTAAATTTTAAGTATAACTTATAAGATGCTATCATAAAAAAAGCAACTAGTGGCGATTGGGCAATACCCATAACCCAACGACTAACAGTATACTCATCTCCATCAAATTTATGATTAAAAATATAATTGTATGCCATAAATAAAATTGCAATAAAAAATAAAACACCATAAATATAAAAAACGAAACGGTTAAATTTTTTGTTACCACAAATTAATTTTACACTAAAATAAGTTACTAAAAAATAGCCCGTAAAATAAAATAGAGTTAAAAAATATTTTCCAAAATAAATTGTTTTATAAGTGTAACTAGTTAAAAATAACAAACTATTAGGCAGGCTGTGAGTTTGGCGTTGGTAAAATAAATTATATAAATGATTATTAATGTTTACAAATAAAAAATCGCGTGTAAAACCTAAAACAGCAAATGTTAGCAAGAAAAAAAGTAAATAAAATTTATTTTTCATAAAGCATTTAACTGTTGAGTGGTTTTGCAATTTTATTTACCCAAAGCATCCATAAGCCAAAAACAATGCTATACACTATAAAAGTAAACGTATAAGTATGATTAAATGCTAGATAACTTGGGTAATGCAATGCAATTAATGCTAAACTCATAATGCGAAATAAATTAGAAAAATGAACTATTAAAATGCCTAATGGAATAAACCAAAGTTTTTGTTTTATCACTCCTGGATAAGCAATTATAAATACCGAAAACAAAAATAGTAATGTTAAACCATTACATGCACCACCAATCCAAACGCCGTTTGAACCATCAATGCCAAACACTTGATAATCATCTACTTCTTTACTTTCAAAAGTTTTATACCCAAAAAAACCTAAAATTGTAACACAACTATTTATAATAAACCTAATAAATTGTTGGTCGATGTGGGTGTGTTTTTTTATAACATACTCGTGTAACAAAAAACAACCAACATATAAAAAACTTGCCTTTATTAAAAACAAATAAAACGGATTGCTTTGTATTTTAAAATATAATTTAGAAAGTTTAATAAGCTTAACGATAGAAAATTAAGCGATAAAATTATAAAAATTTACAATACGTATTACACTATAATTTGTAAAGGCATTTATGTATATTTGTACGTAAATAAAATTTGTGGAGCAAAAAAAGAATACATCACCCATACAAATAAACGACTTTAAGGTTATTTGGCGAATTATATCTAAAAACTGGTACATTCCACTTTTAATTGTACCTATATTTTACGCTTTAGGCTATTTTTATGTTTACAGGCTACCTAATGTTTACCAAGCATCTATTGAGTTACTAAAATCAAACGATAGCTATTATCAAAATAGTTTAATTACCGAAGGTGCGGGAGGTTTTTATGGTGGTGGTTCTAAATCATTTATTGATAACTCAAACGAAATACGGATTTTAACTTCGTTTGATTTAATGAAAGAAACGGTTATTAAATTAAAAGATAAGTTACAGGTTTCGTATTATTTAATTGGCCGGGTGCGCAAATCGGAGTTGTTTACAAGCATGCCGTTTTCGGTTTATGTAAACTCAATTAACCCTACGCTTATTGAAAAACCAATAAAATTTAAAGTTTTAAATAAAGATAGTTATGAGCTAACCTATTTTAATGGAGAAACACCTATTATTAAACAAGGTAGATTTAATCAAATTTTTACCGACCTCGATTTTAATATTTATGTATCAACCACAAAAGGTGTAAATGCCGATTTAGCAAGTAGTTTAGCCTTGCTTGATTATGAATTACTAATACACGATATTGATTTAGTATCGGCTAATTTACAACGGGCATTAAAAGTTAAAAACCCCGATTACACAAACGTTTTAGTATTAACACTCGATGATATTATACCCGAACGTGCTATCTTAATTTTAGATACATTATCAAAAGGTTACATCGGAAAATCATTAAACTCGAGGTTTGAAATAAATGAGCGCACAATTAGTTTTATTGAAAAACAGTTAGAGGATGTTCGGTTTTCGTTAAAAGAAATTGAAGACACGATGCAAAATTTTAAAAAGCAAAATTCTATTTTAGATTTAGAGTGGGAAAGAGCCGATTTTTTTCAAAAATTATCTAAATACGACGGCCAAAAATCGGGCTTAGGATTAAAAATAGATGCATTAACAGATTTAGAAAAATACATTATTGAAGATAAAGACCCGCAATTTTTACCTCCAAATGTTTTTTTAGTTGATAATGATAACTTCCTTCAATCATCAGTAACCGAGCTTTATAACTCGCAAATTCAATTAAGTAATTTATTAGGGTCATCTAAAGATGATAACCCGCACGTTATTGAAATTAGACAAAAAATAAAAAAACTAAAGCAAAACATGTTAGTTTACATTAACAACTCACGTAATGCTACATTTAAAATAATCGAAAATATTAATGGAGAAATAGGAACCTATACTGGCGAAATAAGCACCATACCAAAAAAACAACGCGAAATGGTTAACATACAGCGTAAAGTATCGGTAAACGAAGGTTTGTATAATTTTTTATTACAAAAACGTGCAAATGTTAAAATTGCTAAAGCATCTATTGTATCCGAAATTAAAGTAATTGATAGCTCACGTAATAAAGGAGTTATTAGTCCTGATAAAAACAAAATAATATCTACTTTTTTAACCGTAGGGATGGCTTTAGCCTTGCTTATTATTATTATTAAGGTAATGTATTTTACAACAATTCAAACATCCGAAGAGTTAAAAGAAAAAACAAAATTACCAATTATTGCCGATTTACCTTTTCAAAAAGATGTTGGTGACACAGGATTTATTATTGATGAAAGTCCAAAATCATTTATAGCCGAAGCCTTTAGAACTTTACGAACTAACTTGCAATACGTAATTTTAAATTCAAATAAAAAAACAATATTAGTTACCTCTAACGGGCCTGGAGAAGGCAAAACATTCACGACTATTAATTTGGGTGCTATACTTGCAAAAGGAGGTAAACGAGTTGTAATGCTTGAGTTAGATTTGCATAAACCGCGCATACAAAAAGCATTGCAAATGAATGCTGATATTGGTATTAGTACCTTTATGACAGGCTTTAATACCCTTAACGAAATTGTTAAACCTACAGTAATTCCTAATTTATTTACCATATTATCGGGGCCTATACCACCAAATCCATCCGATTTAGTATTATCCGAAAAATTAAAAGAATTAATAGATTATGCTAAACAAGAATTTGATTATGTGTTAATAGATACTCCACCAATTGGCTTACTATCTGATGCGGCATTTTTAATGCAATATTCAGATATTAATTTAGTAGTTATAAATACAAAATTTGCTACCAAATCAATATTAGATGGATTTAATAAACTAGTAACCGAAAATGCAATTAAAGATGTGTATTTAATTTTAAATGGTGTAAAACGCCTACGATCTAAATATTATTATTCGCGTTACGGCTACAGTTATGGATACGGATACGGTTATGGATACGGCTACAATAAAAAAGGCTAATTAAAAAATGATAAATAACTCGAGTATAAATTTAGATTTCATTAAATCGAATTCGTTTTTAGTAACTGGCGGCGCAGGTTTTATAGGTTCTCACTTATGTGAATTTTTAATGGCAAATAATGCTAAAAAAGTAGTTGTTTTAGATGATTTATCTACTGGTTTCGAAAAAAATATTAATCAATTTTATAACCTTCCTAATTTTGAATTTATAAACGGAAGCATTACAAATTTAGATACTTGTTTAGCAGCAACAAAAAATATAACTATTGTGCTTCACCACGCCGCTTTAGGCTCGGTACCACGTAGTGTAGAAAACCCAATGAAAACAAACGAAGTAAACGTTAATGGGTTTGTTAATATGCTATTTGCAGCTAAAGAAAACAATGTTGCTAAATTTATTTTCGCATCGTCCTCATCTGTTTATGGCGATGATGATACGTTTCCTAAAACCGAAACTAAAACAGGCAATTTATTATCGCCATATGCGGTTAGTAAGCACGCAAACGAAAAATATGCAGCCGTATTTTCATCATTATATAATTTAAATACTGTTGGTTTTAGGTATTTTAATGTGTTTGGAGAGCGGCAAAACCCCGATGGCCCCTACGCTGCAGTTATACCAAAATTTATTGATAGTTTAGCTAAAAACACTGCGCCATTTATATACGGAACAGGCAATAACACAAGAGATTTTACTTATGTTGGTAATGTTGTTTTTGCAAATATGTTAGCCGCGCAATCGGTTTTAACACAAAAAAGTAGTATTATGAATATTGCTTGCGGAGGTACAATATCTGTAAATGCAATTTACAATACCATTGCCCAACAATTAAATAAAACAAACATTAAACCAACCTATTTACCCGAACGCAAGGGCGAAATAAAAGATAGTTTTGCAAATATTAATTTAGCAAAGCATAATTTAAATTACGAGCCAATTTATACCTTAAACGAGGGCATAACAAAAACAGTTAACTGGTTTACAATCAGCTAATTTTTTTTGTTTTATTATAAAATTGAGTAAATTTGTTACTCAAATATGATTGAAGCACTCATATCTTCTAAAACGAGAATTAAACTGCTATTAAAATTTTTTTTAAATAGTAGTAACACCGCTTATTTACGAAATTTAGAAGAAGAGTTTCAGGAATCAACCAACTCAATTAGAATAGAGTTAAATAGGTTTGAGGAAGCTGGATTGCTATCCTCATCTGCACAAGGCAATAAAAAAATATTTGCAGTAAATAAAAAGCATTCCATGTTTAATGATTTACACAGTATCGTTAAAAAATATTTTGGAATTGATAAAATCATTGAAGAAATAATTGTAAAATTAGGAGATGTGCAGTTGGCATTTTTATCAGGAAATTTAGCAAGAGGATTAGATGATAAAACCATTGAATTAATTTTAATAGGAAATATAAATACTGATTATTTAAATCGCTTATCAAAAAAATTAGAACTAGAAATAAAAAGAAAAATTAAAGTAACAATACACAGCACAATTTTAGAGGCTAAAACCGCCGACAAAAACATTAACACCTATTTACTTTTGTGGAGTAAATAACTTTAAAAACAACAAACAACCCACTTAGTTTATGTAACTGAGGGGGCGAAGCTTTAAAATGAATTTAGAAAACACAAATTGCAAATGGCACGCATTGTACGTTAGCTCTCGTTCCGAAAAAAAAGTGTACAATACCTTAACTCAAAATAACGTGCAAGCATTTGTACCAATAGTTAAAACAATGCGGCAATGGAGCGATAGAAAAAAAATAGTTGAAATACCTTTAATTAATGGCTACGTTTTTGTAAACATAAATTCTAAACAAAAAGATAGTGTATTGCAAACCCAAGGCGTAGTTAATTATGTGTATTTTGATGGTAAACATGCTGTAATAAGAGATAATGAAATAGAAACCTTAAAACAAATTGCACTTACAGGTTACGAAACAAATTTAGATAACAACGTAGTATTTAATGTAAATGATAAAGTTATAATAAACCAAGGCCCATTAAAAGGATTAGAGTGTTATGTTATAGGAATTATAAATAACGAAACCATAATAGCATATACCGTTGCTAGCATAAAACAAACAATGACAATTAAGCTACCTAAAGCAATATTTTTACATACTAAATAATTAAAAAAATGCAAAACGAACAAAAATGGGATTTAATTATAAAGCCAAAAAACAAATGGCACGAGTTAGATTTAGGTGCAATTTTAAAGTATAAAGATTTATTGTTTTTATTAGTACGTCGCGATTTTTTAGCAGTTTACAAACAAACTGTTTTAGGCCCATTATGGTTTTTTATACAACCAATACTTACATCACTAACCTTTACATTTATTTTTGGAAACATTGCAAAAATTAGTACCGATGGCATACCTCCAATTTTATTTTATTTAGCTGGCATTACACTTTGGACCTATTTTTCTGATTGTTTAAACAAAACATCAACAACATTTGTATCTAACGCTGGTGTTTTTGGCAAAGTATATTTTCCTCGCTTAATAATGCCGCTATCTATTTTAGTGTCTAACTTAATTAAATTATCTATTCAGTTACTTATTTTTACCTGTGTTTGGATTTATTATTTATCGTTTTCAAATGCCGTAACACCACATTGGAATTATATTTGGGCATTACCCATTTTAATTTTTATGATGGCAGGCTTAGGTTTTGGGTTTGGTATTTTAATATCATCATTAACTACAAAGTACCGCGATTTAACTTTTTTAATTGGTTTTGGAGTGCAACTTTTAATGTATGGCAGTTCGGTTGTGTTACCAATAAGTACTATGTCGCCCAAAATACAATCGGTAATGCTATTAAATCCTGTTACTTCAATTATTGAAGCGTTTAAATTTATTTTTTTAGGAAGTGGTTTTTTTAGTATTGGATATTTAACTTATGGTTTTTGTTTTATGATACTAATAATTGCCATTGCAGTTGTTGTATTTAATAAAGTAGAAAAATCATTTATGGACACTGTATAAATTATGAGCGAAGTAGTAATTAAAGTAGAAAACGTTGGTAAGCAATACCGATTAGGAAAAGTTGGTACGGGCACTATTAGTGAAGATATACACCGTTGGATAACTCGTTTGCAGGGTAAAGAAGACCCTTACTTAAAAATTGGAGAAGCGAACGATCGTACAAAAAAATCGAGCGATGGCGATTTAGTTTGGGCATTGCAAAATATAAATTTTGAGGTTAAGCAAGGCGAAGTGCTTGGTATTATTGGCAAAAATGGAGCTGGAAAATCTACCCTACTAAAAATATTATCACGCGTAACAGGCCCCTCGGTAGGTCAAATAAAAGTAAAAGGGCGCATTGCCAGTTTGTTAGAGGTTGGTACAGGCTTTCATCCTGAGTTAAGCGGGCGCGAAAACATTTTTTTAAATGGTGCCATTTTAGGAATGACAAAATCTGAAATAAAATCTAAATTTGATGAAATAGTTGATTTTAGTGGCGTTGATAGATACATTGATACACCCGTTAAACGATACAGTAGCGGTATGTATGTACGATTGGCATTTGGAGTGGCCGCACATTTAGAACCCGAAATTTTAATTGTAGATGAAGTGCTTGCAGTTGGAGATGCTGAGTTTCAGAAAAAATGCTTAGGTAAAATGAAAGATGTGAGTGGACAAGGACGAACTGTTTTGTTTGTAAGCCACAATATGGCATCTATGAATCAACTTTGTACTAACGGTATATTATTACAAAACGGCACAATTTTTAAACAAGGTAATATGTCAGAAATAACGCCTTTGTATTTAAATAACGAATTATCCGATTCGTTATTAGGTTCTATTTCTTATCCAGATAACTCGAAAGCATTTCAAATAAAAAAAATTGAAATTATTAAAAACAAAGCGTTTGATTATTAAAAATTAAACACTTCTTTAAATAGCTGTAAAATTTAGCAATTATCCCTTGATTTGCTTCAACGAAGTTTTTATTCCCCGTATTAATGAAGAGCTGAATCCGTGCATTTCCATTTCATTCAATCCCGCAATAGTACAGCCTTGTGGCGTTGTTACACGGTCAATTAATTGTTCCGGATGTACTTTTTCTTCGAGAAGCATTTCAGCGGCTCCTTT
>JAYSUQ010000104.1:0-14553 GCA_043718985.1 Bacteroidota bacterium
TAAAAAATCTAACAGAATTAAAGGTTCAAAAAACCTGTTCGTTTCCTTACCTAATTTCAGGCATTAATTGGACTAATTAATAAATATATTTGGTATTAAATTATTTTAGGCTAATATTAGGCATAAAAAAAGCTTGCTAATTTTATTAACAAGCTTTTAATTTATTTTATTAAAAATTATGCTACACCAGTTTTACGAACACCTGTTGTTTTTTTAACTCCAGTACTTGTTTTTGCTTTTGCAGTATCTTTTGCAACTGTTTTTTTAACGGTTGCTTTTTTCTCTGCCGTTGCTTTTACCTTTTTTTCAGCCCCATCTTCGTCTTTGGTAACCTCTTTAATTTTTAAATTACCAGTTGTTTGTAACGTATTGTACCAAACAAATAATTTACGCATATTGCTCGTGTAAACTCTTTCTTTATCATATTCGGGCAAAACTGCTTCAAAAGCTGCAGTTATAGCTTTATCATCTGCTTTGTTATCAATGCTTGCAGCTCCTTTTTCTTTATCGTAAACCGTTTTCATTATTTCGGCAACTGGTTTATCTTCGCCAGTAGTAAACATACTAATGTCTTCTAGCGAGCTAACTTTACTTGTAGCGCTAATAGATGTTCGCTTTTTATCGGCTAAACCCTCTACAATTATTCCGTTTTTTGATTGCGCAACTACTTTATATAAACCTGCTTGGCCACTAATTGCAATAATTCCTGTTAAATCAATCATTTTATTAAATTAAATTAGATAGCAAAAATAGTATTTTTTGCATTTAAAACAATTATTATCTAAAAGTTTATACGTAAAATTTAAAGCTCTTTTTGATATTAGTGATGCAATGAAGTAACTTCCTAATAATTGAACAAGATAGCTTAGTAGAAATTAACTAATTTAATTGCCTCAAAAAAGTAAATAAACATTATTAAAGTATAATTAATGGTTTTAAAATAAATTGTGACAGTTTTTTGTGTTTTACATCTTATCTACAAAAAACTCATTAATAAAATCTGGTTGAGGTTTATTTAATCAGATTTAATTTAGAGTGTTGCTTTATATTTGTTTTACTAAATTTAAACATGAAAAAACTAATACTAATTATTTTTACTGTAGCAAGTGCTTTTCTAATTCCAACTATTATTAACGCTCAAACCGCAGGTACACTAACTGTTGTTTATACGCCCACAGTTCCATCAACAGCAACATTTTATTCAGGAACTCGTCATTTAGGCGCCGCCTGGATTACCACTTCGGCAAATGCGTTTGTTAAAACAAAAATTAAATATTGCGGTACCGAGTGTGGTAACCACATGAGCAACACAACTACTGCTGGCGGCTCGCCAGTATCTCCTTGGCAAACATCATCGGGCGGCAGTACGTTAGGGGCAGATGTTGTATCGGGGGCTACTAAAACAACTTTTACAGCTTTAACATTTACATGGAATGGTACTAACGTTGCAGGCGCAATAGTTGCAGATGGTAGTTATAACATTAAAATACAAGAAGTTTGGAACCATGGTACAACTACCAACCAAACAAATGTATCTACAATAGCTTTTATAAAGGACACAACACCATCAACATTAACGCCTGCTGCAACAAACTGGCTAAAAAATGTAAGTATAATTTGGCAACCTGCTATTACAGCAGGGCTAAATCAATTAACTATTGATGCACCACTTGTAACTATTTATCCTAATCCAACAACAGGTTTTTTTAATATCAATTACTCAAAAACAAATAGTATAAAAGTATATAACACATTAGGCGTTATGGTTTGTTGCGAAGTTATTGATTTGTTAACTGAAGGAACCAAAACAATAAATTTATCAAATTTTGCAAATGGTATTTATATTATTAATGTTGCAAATGATAAAGGATCATCAAACCATAAAATTATACTAAACAAGTAAAACTAAGTTTACAATTTAAAAAGGCTTACTTAAATTTTTTAGTAAGCCTTTTTTTGTACACTTTAAAAATAGTTTAAAAAAATACGCCTAATCAAATAAAAGCTTATTTTTAAATCGAGAAATCAAATATTATATAATTTAAGCACAGTTAAAAAATCGATAAATAATTAAACAAAAATATAAAAACATGAAAGGAATTATTTTAGCAGGAGGCTCAGGAACTCGTTTGCACCCATTAACATTGGCAATGAGTAAACAAATGATGCCTATTTACGATAAACCTATGATTTATTATCCTCTATCAGTTTTAATGATGGCTGGCATTAAAGAAGTTTTAATAATCTCTACACCACACGATTTGCCTCATTTTGAGCGATTGCTAGGAAATGGCGAACAATTAGGCTGTAAGTTTACGTATGCTTTGCAAGAGGTGCCAAATGGTTTAGCACAGGCTTTTGTTATTGGAAAAGAATTTATTGGTAACGATAAAGTAGCATTAGTATTAGGCGATAATATTTTTTACGGTGTTGGTTTGGGGCGTATGCTTCAGCAAATTAATAATCCCGATGGAGGGGTAGTTTTTGCTTACCACGTTAGCGACCCAGAGCGCTATGGTGTGGTAGATTTTGATGACGATTTTAATGTACTTTCTATTGAAGAAAAACCAGAAAAACCAAAATCGAATTATGCGGTACCAGGCTTATATTTTTATGATAATTCGGTAGTCGAAATTGCAACAAATTTAAAACCATCGCCACGTGGCGAATATGAAATTACTGATGTTAACAAAGAATATTTAAAACGTAAACAATTAAAGGTATCTATATTAGATAGAGGTACTGCCTGGTTAGATACAGGAACATTTGCATCGTTAATGCAAGCTGGGCAGTTTGTACAAGTAATAGAAGAACGCCAAGGCTTAAAAATTGGATGTATTGAAGAAATTGCTTTTAAAATGGGCTTTATAACTAAACAACAATTAATTGCAATTGCAACGCCATTAACTAAAAGTGGCTATGGTACTTACTTACTAAAAATGGCCGAAAACGCTAAATAAATTACCGTGCACACCTACCCACATTTACACCAAGTATTAAACAATGCTTTGCAAACAAAGCAAACTAATTTAAATAATTTACTACCACCACAATTATACCAACCAATGGGTTATATAATTGGTCTTGGTGGCAAACGCGTGCGTCCTTTATTAACGTTAATAGCCTGCGAGTTATTTAATGCCGATGCAAACAAGGCAATTGATGCGGCTTTAGCAGTTGAGTTATTTCATAATTTTTCGTTAATACACGATGATATTTTAGATAACGCACCATTGCGACGAGGAAACCAAACCGTGCACGAAAAATGGAATACCAACATTGCAATTTTAAGTGGTGATGGCATGATGGTTAAAGCATTTGAAGTATTAGCCAAGTGCGACCCAGCAAACGCAATACAATTATTTAAATTATTTAGCAAAACCGGTTTAGAGGTTTGCGAAGGCCAACAATTAGATATGAATTTTGAAACACAACAAAACGTGAGTGTTAAAAATTATATAGATATGATTACTTTTAAAACAGCCGTTTTGTTAGGCTGTAGTTTACAAATGGGCGCTATTTGCGCTAATGCATCGGCAAATGAACAGGCTCATATATATGAATTTGGAAAACATATTGGAATTGCATTTCAATTATTAGATGATGTGTTAGATGTTTATGCAAGTGCCGATAAATTTGGAAAACAAGTTGGTGGCGATATCATTTCAAATAAAAAAACATTTTTATTATTATCGGCTTTTGAATTAGGTAACCAACAACAAACTGAAAGGCTAAGTAATTTGTTAGCAAACAATACACTATCAAACTCAGATAAAGTTACAGGAGTTACTGAAATATATAACCAGCTTAATATTAAAAATTTGGCAAATGCCGAAGCTAATAAACATACCGAAATAGCATTAAACCATTTAGCTAAATTAAATGTTGATGCCAGTAAAAAAGAACACCTAAAGCAATTTGCCTTACAGCTATTAAACAGAGAGGTTTAATAATTTTTATTTTTTAAGTGGATTAATTTTATAAATTAAACTAAATTGCAAACGGTTACTATTTATGCCTTTAGATGTGTTGTTTGCTGTAGGAATGGTATCTTGCCTTGTAAAATAATACAAATTTGCTCTTACTTCAACGTGTAATTTTTTAGTAAGGTTTATGCTTGGCGCCAAACTAATGGCTCGAGCAGTATAGTAACGATTAAAATAAAAAACAAGAAAATTGCTTTGTTGTAATGGCCATTTATAACTTTCGTTAAATGCATTTTCGGCTATCCAATTATGCGACACATTAATGCCTAATTTTTTATGTTTAAATACATTTATATATTTAGTAAAACCTAACATACCATAGCTAGCCCAGGCATTAACATCATTAAACCCGTTGCTTGATGTAAAAGACACCCACATTGTTTTTTTTGCCTCAAAACTTAAATTAGCTTTTTTATTATAAAACTCAAGGCCAAAAAAACATGCTTTTGCAACGTGAGCCATATCATTGTTTAAAAAATCATCTTTATATGGATTTTTAAAACAAGTTAAGCCAATATTAACACTTAAATCGCTTAAAATGGGTTCTGTTTTTGTTTGTGCCTTGGCAACAAAACTTTGTAACACTAGTAATAATAGTGTTATTTTATATTTATCGGAAATTCTATACATAAGTTAAATCGGTCAATTTCTTTTAAACCAAAACTAAAAAAATTATAATCATAAAACAGTTGTATGTTATGCCTAAAGCCAACATTTAGCCATTTTGCTTTTGTGTATATTGAATAAGTAATACCTTGATTGTGCGGAGATTTTATATAAAAAAGATGATCGCCAGATCCCTCATTCCTTTGAAAATAAACACCTGCACCTAGCTTTAAAAAACTAGTTCTGCTTTTAGTTGGCATTACATAATGAGTTTCAAAACAATTATTAACAATCATAGTGGCTAAATTATTTGCAGCAAAAGTTCTACCATATAACCCATAATTATGGTAGCTTACAAATTGTGCATTAAAAAAATTACGGTACGCTAAGCTCCATCGTTCATTTTTCAAAACATATTCGCCACCAATAATGCTCGAAATAAGTATAGTAGGTATATCTCTAGTTGCATTAAAAGTAGCACCTAATATTAAACGGTAACGTTTGCTTTTACGTATCGAATCTGTTTTGTTAACACTTTCAATAAACGTTGCAAGTTTTGGTATTGTGTCTGTTTTTAATTGCGCAGCACCTGTTTTACAAATTAAAACTAAACACATACCAATTAAAATTGGCGTGTGTTTAGTTTTATTCTTTTTTTTATTGTCCAATGGCATGGTTTTGTCCACTTTGCACTAATTCATATATATTTGCACCTACACCAGTATGGTAATATAATTGGCAGTTTCCAATAATTTTATCACTTAATGTAAGGTATCGTTCGTGGTCAAATTTACTTTGTATAATAAATGGTACCGAGTTAGTCCAAACGGTTCTTTTCGTAGCAAACCAATCGTATTCAAACGTAATCATATGCATAACATTATTATAGTTTGTTGCATTAAAAAAAGGTTTGTTTACTGGCCAAGTACAACCACAATCTACATAATTTCTAGGCACGTTAGTTAGCGGAGAATTATTCCCCATATAATTATTATTAGTATTATTAATATAATGTCCATTGGCATCTGTAAGTGCAGAAGAGTAATAAACCTCCGATGGACCATATTGTTCAAAATGTTGGGTAATAGATAAAAATTCATGCTTTACTTGGTAAGGCACAAAATTGTTACCCGCTGGTGGTGCAGGCGGTATAAAAACATCTTTATCTAAAATTGGTGGGGTATAAATTGGTGGGTGGTAAGTAGTAGGGTTTTCTCCAGCGGGTATATAATATTTATCAACAGCAATAGGGTTAAATATTAAAACTGGTTCAGATGATTTTTTTGCTTGTTGCTCATTTAATAATTCTAAACGTGTGGTTCCATTTTTTAAAATATGCCAGGCTGCAATATAATCGTGTTTTTCATCAGCATTATAAGCCTCTGTGCCTAATGCTAAATAATAACCCTGTGTTAAGTCGGCAGTATTTGCATTTATAATATACATAGCAGGTTCATAAGAATCCTTATTGTATTGCAGGTATTTATAATCCATTTCTTCAAGTAGTTTAATGCAATGATCATAGGCAGTTCCTTTTTCGGGATATTTAGCACATAACTCACCATTAAAAATAGTTTTACAAATAGCAGTATGGCAAATAAACTCATGTAAATTTATCGCATTCATCGGTGTTTGTTTAGCTAAGTTTAAGGCTAATGGTAAAAAACTTGCATCGGCTTCAAACACTTTTCTCATTCCAACCATATAGTTATATAAAGCATAATTTATACGTTCATTTTGAGGATCGGTAGCATCTTTTACGTAGTTTTCCATATCGCCTTGCGGTATAACACGAGCAGAAGTTAAGGTGCCTACACTAGCTTGTGTGTTAATTGAGCTTTGCGGTTCCACTACATTTTTTTGTTTGTTGCAAGATACAATTAATGTTGTAACTGCAACAATTGTTAAGAATTTTTTTTTCATAAATGGTTTGATTTTCTAGTTAATAAATTCGTATTTTTTTGTTTAAACTCCTTTAAACAAAAGTAGGCAAATTTGCCTACAAATCAAAATTATTTTATACCAAATATTGTATGTGCCTTATCATAGAGATACAGAAACGCTTAAACTATTTGGGGAGAATTTAAAAAAGCTTCGTAATACATCGGGTAAATCGCAAGCGCATTTAGCTGCTGATTGTAATATGGAAATAAGTCAAATTAGCAGAATTGAAAGAGGATTATTAAACACGGGTATCACTCAAATTTGTATAATTGCAAAAAATTTAGGAATATCGCCTGGTGTTTTATTTGAATTTTAACAGAGAGGTTTAATTTATGAATGACTTACAACATTTAATTTCTGGCTATAAACATACAACCACAATTCAAATAAGATTTAAAGACGTTGATAAACTTGGTCATGTTAACAATGCAAACCATTTAACTTATTTTGAAACAGCACGCATCGCTTACTTTAACGATGTGTTTAGACAACAAATTAATTGGCAACAAATTAGTTTAATTTTAGCAAAATCAGAAATTACCTACAAACACCCAATTGTATTAGAGGATAATTTAACTTGCTATTCGAAAATAAATAAAATAGGTACTAAAAGTTTTGAAATGGAGTATTTGTTAGTTAGTAATAATGCAACAGGCAATGCCTTATGTGCTTTTGGTAAATGTACCCTTGTGTGTTATAATTATATTGCTAAACAAACAATTAATATACCCAACGAGTGGTTAAATTCAATTAAAAATTACGAAAACCTGGCAAGTTAAAATACACTACTTTTTTTAAAAATTTAATTATCTTTACTTTCATTGTAAAATAAATAGCGGTAAAACGACAAAATTTATATATGAAATAATCATCGTTCACATAAACGATTAATTAAAAAGATGATTAAACCATATGACAACTAAAAAACAATATAATTCACATATGAAATAATCATCACAAAAAAAGTAATTAATTAAAAAAGATGATTAAACCATATGACAACTAAAAAACAATATAATTCACATATGAAATAATCATCGTTCACATAAACAATCAATTAAAAAGATGATTAAACCATATTGCAGTTAAAAATAAAATTTATATGAAAAAATTTGTTGAAGAGTTTACAAAACAATTAAGCCACGCATTACAAATTGCTAATAATGCAGTACTTACTAAAAAAAGCAACATACAAAATGTTGTTGTTACTGGTTTAGGAGGTTCGGGTATTGGGGGCACTATTTTATCAGAATTGGTACAAACAGAATGTCCTGTGCCAATAATTATAAATAAAGATTATTTTTTACCTGAGTTTGTTGGGCCAAATACGTTAATTGTAATTTCATCGTATAGCGGTAATACCGAAGAAACAGTATCGGCAATGCAACAAGCCATTGCAAAAAAAACGCAAGTAGTTTGTGTAACTAGTGGCGGCAAGGTACAAGATATGGCATTGCAAAATGGATTTGATACCATTGTGATACCTGGAGGAAACCCACCACGCTCTTGCATAGGCTATTCGCTTGTGCAATTATTAAAAATTGTACAATTTAATGGCTTAGTTAAAACCGACTTTTTATCCCAAATAAATAGCAGTATTAAATTGTTAGATGACGAACTAATTAATATTAAAAATGAAGCAACATTAATTGCCAATACGTTAGTAGGTAAGTTTCCCATTATATACTCGTTAGGCAGTTGCGAGGGTGTTGCCGTTAGATTTAGGCAGCAAATTAACGAAAACAGTAAAATGTTATGCGGGCATCATACTTTTCCAGAAATGAATCATAACGAACTTGTTGGCTGGACAGAAAAAAACGATTCGCTTGCCGTTGTAACTTTTCGCACATCGTATGATTTTGACAGAACAGTTATGCGCTACGATGTTTGCAAACCTTTGTTTACTAAATATAGTGCATCGGTTACCGATATTGTTGCAAAAGGAAATAGTAAATTAGAACAATTTATTTATTTAATAAATATTGGCGATTGGATTTCGTGCTACATTGCCGATATTAAAAACATAGATGCCGTTGAAGTGGATATTATTACCCATTTAAAAAATGAACTAGCTAAATTTTAGTGAATAAGGTCGTATTGTTTCAGGATTTAAACCTAACAGATTATAAGGATTGTTGGGATTATCAAGAAAAATTGTTTAACGAAACCATTCAGCAAAAAATAAACAATCGCAATGCAACAGATGAATTACAAACGCAAACAAAAAACTATTTATTGTTTGTTGAGCATCCACACGTTTATACGTTAGGTAAAAGCGGAAAAGACGAGCATTTATTAATAAATGAAACCGAACTTAAACAAAACAACGCCACTTATTATCACATTAATAGAGGTGGTGATATAACGTATCATGGACCTGGACAATTAGTTGCTTACCCTATTTTAGATTTAGATCATTTTTTTACCGATATACACAAATACTTACGATTACTTGAAGAAACAATTATTTTAACATTACAAGAATATGACATAGAAGCTAGCCGAAGCAAAGGCGAAACGGGCGTTTGGATAGACGCAGACACCATTAACGCTCGTAAAATTTGTGCAATGGGAGTAAGGTGTAGCCGCTGGGTTACTATGCACGGCTGGGGCTTTAATGTTAACACCAATTTAAATTATTTTTCAAATATAGTACCCTGTGGTATAAAAAACAAAGCCGTTACAAGTTTAAATAAAGAGTTGGGCTATGATGTTGATATGAACGAGATAAAACATAAACTCAAAAAACATTTTTCTGTATTGTTTGAATGTCATTTAATGGAGTTAGTATGATAAAAGTATCTACTAACAAACATAACGTTGAGCTCGAAATTAATATACAATTATTAAACAATAGTTCGCAAAATTTTGATTTAGAGCAATTAAAAACAGCTATCATTTCACAATCTAAATCTGTTTTTAATACCAATGTAGGTAAGTTTAAATTAAATTTTAATATAAATGTTGAGGTTATTAAAAGTAGGTGGCAATGCTCAACTAAAAAAACATTGTTTCAAATTGTAAATACAATTGCGGGCAACAACCCTGCCGAAGCCGATTTTAAAGGCTTACGCGTTAAATTAAACAAAGCTGTAATTAATGATATTATTTTAAATAAAAATAGTAGAACCATACCACACGAAATTGGACATTTGTTAGGTTGGGATCATCCGCACGCAAGGGCAAAATACGAAAGTGTAAATTTAAGTACGCATAAATTAGAACAAGAGTTAAATGAAACCGAAAGGAAAATTAATTTAATGAGCCAAACTTGGTATACACAAAAAGCAGGTTTTGCTATTGATGAAGCGATACAGTTATCCGAAAAACAAATAGAATTATTGTTGCTACACAACAATTCGCTTAATCATAACTTTCATTTACGCCACTTTTTGTTTTGGAAAAAAATTATATAACTTTTTTTAAACAAACAAAATTGTAACGTTTTGTGGCTACAACCTTGTTTGTAATAATTACACTACTGTAATGAAAATCTTACAGGTATATTAAACCTAACTTTAACGGCTTTACCGTTATTTTTTCCAACTTTTTTCCAGGTAGGTAATTTTGTTATTACTCGCATTACCTCTTCATCGCAACCATAACCAATCCCTTTTAATATTTTAACCCCCTCAACGTTTCCTGTTTCGTTAACAACAAAAGATACATGCACAGTACCTTCTTTACCAACTACTTTTGCTACTTCGGGATAATTAATATTATTTGCTATGTGTTGCATTAACCCTTTTACTCCGCCAGCAAATTCGGGCATCTCTTCGGCAACATAAATATCGGCATTTACTTTTACAGCAATAGTATTAATAGGCGCAGTTAATATAATGGGCACGCCAATTGTTAGTGTGCCTGTAAGCGATGTGCCAGTGGCAGTAGCTACTCCCAAGCCAATGTTAGTATTGTTTATGTTAGTAGTTTGTGTGGCTACAGCATTATTATTAAAGTTTGTAGATATGCCAGTATTAGGCGCTGCCGCTGCGGCTTTTTGCGCTGGTTCAACAATAGGTCTTTCAATCAACGGTGTAACATCAATAGGTGTATAAATAATGTCAGGTAAGTTTGGAGTAGCAATATCAATAACTATTTTTTCATCAATAACCGCATGTTGCTTATTATAACTTACAACACCAATAATAAGCAAAGATAAAAACGCAAGTAAAAGTAAAACAGATTTTAATAATGCATCATCGTAGTTAGCGCGAAGTTGATAGGCACCATAATTTTTGTTTCTGTTTTCAAAAATAATTTCATTCATTTTTGCTGAGTTGTTTTTTGTGAATTTCATAACCTTAGTTTTAAAAATTAATGTTTTCAAATAATTAATAGCGCATATTATTATTTGCTACTGTAAAACTAGTTTGTATAAAAACAAAAAACCACATCTACTTTAAATGTGGTTGAGTTTACTTTATAACTGGTAGCTTTTAAGCAATAACTGGTAAAATATTATTGTTTAACGTAGGTAGTTGTACAACTATCTTTACCTATGCCTGTTAAATTTAAAATATAGGTTAACGCAATTTGATTGGTAGCTGAGTAATTGCCAAACCCACTAACAACAGTGCCAGTACTAATTGTTTGGTTTTGAATAATTGCTAATGCATTGTTTGCTACAGTTACGCGTACCAAAGGTTGGTTAGAATTTGAAAAGTTATTTATTAAAATTTCGGAAACAGAATTGTTAGATTTTGCAATTGATACCGTGTGTTGTGTAGTTGTAACAACAGGGTTTTCACTTTGTTCCGAAGCTATCCAACTACCAATAAATTTATCACGGACATCGGTAACAGTTGTGGTTGTTGTAGTTGGTTCGTCTTTAGCCGAGTCTTTAGCACACGATGTAAATAATACTATTACTAAAACTAATATTGTTTTTAAAATTGTGTTCATCAATTGTAATTTTAATTAAAGATAAAACAAAAAATTATGTAAAAAGTAGCATTAACTTATTTTATAAAATTAATAACAGTAACTTTGTTTAATGATAGCTGTTAACCATACTTTAATATCTGAAGATATATTCGATAAAAAATTTGTTTGCGATTTAAATGCCTGTAAAGGTGCTTGTTGTGTGGCTGGTGATAGTGGCGCACCTCTAAATAAAAAAGAATTAAAGTTACTAGATAAGGCATACCCACACTCAAAACCTTATATGAATAAAAAAGGAATAGCTGCTATTGAAAAACATGGCACTTATGTTATTGATAGTGATGGCGATTACACAACAACTTTAGTAAGTGAGGGCGCCGAGTGTGCTTTTGTTATATTTGATGATAACAACATAGCTAAATGCGCTATTGAACAAGCTTATGCAGATGGAAAAACAGATTGGAAAAAACCACTATCGTGCCATCTATACCCAATACGTATAACCGATTATAAAGATTACGAAGCAGTTAATTACCATAAATGGGAAGTTTGCAAACCAGCTTGTGAGTGTGGCGCAAAATTAAATGTGCCTGTTTATAAATTTTTAAAAGAGCCTTTGATTCGCAAATATGGGCCAGATTGGTTTGCCGAATTAGATAATATTTACAAAGCATATTCGGGTAAAAAATAAATTAGTACTATTTAAAATTCCAAATTTAATAGTTTATTTAGTTTTAAAATCCAGTTTAGTAATAGGTTGGATTTTTTTATTTGTGCCCAACTAATTTTTTATAGTTAAAAATATTTTACTTTATACAAGCTAATGGTATTATACAATCAATTATTAAAGTAAACATAAAGTATCTTTTACTTTAAATTAATTTTAAAAAATTATAAAAAAAATTTGTAAAAATAAAAAAATGACTATATTTGCACTCCAAATTAGTAAATTGGAAGTTCTTTAACATAATATTACAAGCGAAAGTAGCTCAGTTGGTAGAGCGTAACCTTGCCAAGGTTAAGGTCGCGGGTTCGAGACCCGTCTTTCGCTCAGTATTTTCCAAAATGCCCTGGTGGTGGAATTGGTAGACACGCAGGACTTAAAATCCTGTATCTTCGCGGATGTACGGGTTCAAGTCCCGTCTGGGGTACTAAGCCGGACTTCTCTTGTAAAAAAAGAGAGTCCGGTTTTTTTATTTCCCCTAAACCCTTTGATAAATCAGCGATTCGGGCAATCACTCTGTTTACTTCTGTGGTTCGATAATGCTCGATTTTCGTATCATATACCAAACCGGAAGGAAATACCACATTTTGAAAAATTTGCTTTTGGTAATAATCCCCCGAAGCCCAAACAGACGCAAGGTTTGCCGATAATCGGCAGCTAAAATTTATCAATTCTTTAGGGTTCGATAATTTTTGATTTAGCTTTTCAAGGTCACCCAAAATGGACTCTTTTCGAATCTTCATTTCGGTCGAAAATTCCTCATAAATGTCCAAACTTACCGACCCAATAGCGTGTCTTTTACGCAAATTATAGAACTCCTCTTCAAGCTCGTTAAGTTTCAAAGAAAGGGCTTTTTTCTCGCTCGTACTGGTTTCTGTTAGGTTCTCCCAAGTATTACGCAGTTGCTTTTCTAAAGGCTCCACAAAGGCAGAATTAACCGTATAATTTGAAAGGAGTTCTTCAAATTTGTCGTGCATGATTTTCACGCTCCGATTTATCTTAATTCCAATCCGATTTACCTTATAATAATAAAGCCCCTTCTTCTTCACGATATATCCCGTGAAAGGGGCTCCAGTTTCTGCATCTTTTACAAATACCTTTAATGGCAGGTTATCATTGGCTTTGTTTACTTTAAAGCCATTCGTTTTTTTGAGTTCGTTTGCCCTGAGAAATAAGTCTTCGTCAATTAAGGGAGGGTGTTTTCCTTTAATTACTTCCCCATTCAGTAAATTGTGCGACATGAACCCACAATAAAATGGGTTCACCAAAATACCGCCAAGGGTTTGTTTAGGCATATTAATACCCAAGCATTTTAATTTTACTATTATTTGATCGTAGGTCATTCCGTTCGCTCGCCAAATAAATGCTTGCTTCATGGCTTCTCCCTTTTCACTAATCACAATGGTTTGAGTAGGCGCACCTTTTACAAACGCATAACCCGTTGGTGCATTACCAATCCATTCTCCTCTCAGTAATTTCTCTCGCATCCCATCTATTGTTTTCTGTCTTCGTAAATCATTATCGTATTTACCAAAAATGAATTGGATATTTTGTTGCAATGCTCCTGCGTGAGAATTTGTATCGATGGGCTGAGTAACAGCCATGATATTTACTCCGGTCTTCTTTAATTCACTCGCAATAAAAATTGCGCTATCTCCAGTTCTGCTGAATCGATCTAAACTATAAACTAAAATAAAAGAGATTTTTTCTTTACTCGCTTTTACAGATTTGAGCATTCGAGTGAACTCTTTCCGTTCATCGCTTTTCGCACTTTCATAAGTTCCACCAAAATAACCTTTAATGTCCAATTTGTTTTTAATGGCGTAATCCACACAATATTTTTTTTGCCATTCCAAACTTTGATTGGTGTCCATTTGTTCTTTGGAACTTACCCTTGTATAAATAACGCAGTTTTGAATAGACTCATCTTTCAATGCTGCTCCTTTGCCTTTAGCAAATTTTTTAAGCAGCGATTCGTTGTTCTCCATCAAATTCACCTCCTTTTATAATTGTTAATTTTTGTTTGCTATGTTTTTGTTTCATGTATAATTCATAAAACAGGATTGATAATTTTTCCAAAGCAATTATTGTTTCTTCTGCTTCCGCATCAGAATAATTTTCAAAGCCTTTACATTTTTTCAATTCAGCAACACTCAACCTTTTGTGTTTTTTATTTCCATTAACACTTTCCATCTTCACGCTCTTTTCAATATTCATACTCTGTTTAACTCCTTGCTTTATTTGAAGTACGGTACACTTTTGGGAACGTGGTAGCGAATCCAACTTTCTTTTTTTGAGGGGAAAAAATCAAGGGAATAAACTTGCACGTTCAAAATATAAGTGCCATACTCAATGGCAAATACCGCTAAGAATCGTCTATTTTATGGGGATATGGGGTATAACAAAACA
>JAYSUQ010000105.1:0-14333 GCA_043718985.1 Bacteroidota bacterium
ACTTTGCAAACGAGGAGAGTAAAAATTAGAGCCATTGACCTTATCATCATCATGTGTATCATGGTTTAAACCAATGCAAATAAATCTCCTCCTTTTCCAATAGGTGTTTTGTGTAACTTATGGTGTCGTTTTGAGATTTTGCTTTATAGTTAAAGCACACCAAAAATAAAGCTATGTATAAAAAAAGTTTAATGTTTCTTTAATTTAATTTATTTAATAATTGTACGTCCTAATAATTTATTTACCCGTTTTTTTTGATTTTCTAACAATATCACAAATTTAAATACATTTTCATTTTCAAACGGATCGGCTGTTTTTATAAGTTCTTTAGCGTCTTTAATTGTTTGCGTTAATCGTTTATCTTTTAAACTATATAATTGATGCTCAACTCCTTTTTTTAAGTGGTGTATTTCTTGCGGCACATCTACGCCAAATTTTGCCCATTTATAACTTACGGTTTCGCTAAACGATGCAAAATTAATTGCTATTTGAGCCACAGCTGGGTTTGTGTGATGTATAAAATAATGTAGGTTAGGTATGTTGCCTTCTTCTAACTGATGTTGAAATTCATCTAACACTAACTGATGCATTGGGTTTATAAATTGAATGCTATCTCTCCAAATTTCAAACATAACAAACTCGCAAACCGTTAGCTGAAAAGGTTGCTTAACCTGTTCTGCATCCTCGGCTTCTATATCAAGCAGTACATTGCCGTACTGCATCATCATTCGTAATAATTCTTTTTCTTCTTGATCTAATAATACATCTTGGGGCAATAGTATTTCTCCGCCTAATAGCTCAGCATCTGTAGGTATATAGTTTGGGTCAAATTGCGGAGTTGGATTGTTGTTTTTTGTTTCGTTTTCTTTTCTACTATCTTGTTCGGCGAGCTTGCCTGTTTTTTTGCGTATAAGTTTATTAATTTCTATTTGTAAAATTTGCTCGCTAATGTCCATTATTTTTGAGCACTCTTTAACGTAAACCGAGCGGTTAATGGCATCGGGTATTACTGCAATACTTTCTACAATTTCTTTAATTAACTCGGCACGTTTTATAGGGTCGTTTTCAACTTCTTTATAAAGCAAACTTGTTTTAAACGAAATAAAATCTTTACCATTATTTTTTATAAACTCTATAAAAACTTCGTTAGGTACTTTTTTGCTGTACGAGTCTGGGTCATCTCCATCCGGAAAAAGCAGTACACGCACATTCATTCCTTCTGCTAAAATTAAATCAATACCTCTAAAGCTTGCTTTAATTCCTGCAAAATCGCCATCATATAAAATAGTAATATTTTTTGTAAAGCGATGTATTAATTTTATTTGCTCAACTGTTAACGAGGTGCCACTCGAGGCAACTACGTTTTCAATACCCGATTGGTGCATCGAAATAACATCGGTATAACCTTCAACTAAATAACAAACATCATCTTGTATAATTTGTTTTTTTGCCTGAAACAAACCATAAAGTGTTTTACTCTTATCGTAAATATCGGTTTGAGGGGAGTTAATGTATTTTGCTAATTTTTTATCGTTAGTTAAAATTCGGCCACCAAAACCAATTACTTTACCTGTTATGTTATGTATAGGAAACATAACACGGCCAGTGTATCTATCAAAAATATCGGTAACTTTTATGGGCGTTCCTTCTGCATGGTTGTTTGATAAAATTGACATACCCGTTTTAACCAAATACTCGGGCTTGTAACTATTTTTAACTGCGGTTTCGCTAAACACACGGCGCTCTTCCGAGCTGTAACCTAATCCAAACTTATCTATTATGGCTTGTGTAAAACCACGCTCTTTAAAATAACCTAAGCCAATAGACCTACCTAAATCATCATTTAATAATAAATTATAAAAATATTTTTGAGCATATTGCATTACAATGTAAAGGCTTTCTTTTTCGCTTTGCAAAGCCTTTTCTTCATTAGTTATTTCTTTTTCTACAACCTCAATGCCATATTTATTAGCTAAATATTTTAATGCCTCTGGATACGATAAACTTTCGTGGTCCATAATAAAATTTACGGCCGTGCCACTTTTACTGCAACCAAAACATTTATAAATTCCCTTTGCTGGAGATACCGTAAACGAAGGTGATTTTTCGCCATGAAATGGGCATAAACCTAATAAATTTGCTCCTCGTTTTTTAAGAGTTATAAAATCGCCAATTACTTCCTCAACTCGGGCAACATCAATAATTTTATCTATGGTGAGTTTGGGTATCAAAAAATAGTAATTTTACTTTATAAATATAAAGCTATTATGCGAATTTTAAAGGTATCATTTTTATTATTTTCTTTGATTTTTTGTTCAATTTTTAATGCTCAAACTGAGTCTAAATTCCCATTAAAAATTTATCAATTAATTAAACAAAAAAAAATTAATAATATTTTTGAATTATTGGACACTACTTTTGTTTTGCCTGCAACACAAAAAACTAGGCAACAAGACATAGAATTTAATTTAACCAAATTTGGTAAAGCAAAAAAACTAGTATCAATTTTAGAAGACGATGCTGGCACTAAAAAAAAATACGCCTTACAAATAAAATTTAAAAAAGGAATTAAAACTATTTACTTAACTGTAAATTCATATCAAAAAATCGAAAAAATTAAGTTAGATGATTATGTTGAACTTCCATTTTATCAATTAAAAGGCTATAAAGGTTTTAGCGAAGTTACCGATTTAACAACACACGTTATTTGCACCGATAAACTATTTTTAGGAGCTAACATTGCCTTTGGCGATACTAGTAAACGAAAACTGCCAGTTGTAGTTTTTGTGCACGGAAGTGGTAGTAGCGATAGAGACGAAACAATTGGCCCAAACAAACCGTTTAGAGATTTAGCGCAAGGTTTGGCACAGCAAGGTGTAGCAAGCTTGCGTTATGATAAGCGTGGTTACGATTACACAAAACTAACTAAACAACAAATTGATAGCCTTGATATTTACACCGAAACAATTTTTGATGCTATTAGTGCAATTAAAACTCTAAAGCAATTTACGTTTATTGATACCACTAAAATTTATATAGTAGGGCATAGCCAAGGCGCAATGTGTGCACCAAAAATTGCCGAGTTATGCGGTTTAGTTAAAGGAATTATTATGCTTGCAGGCCCAGCAAAAAATTTGGTAGATGTTTTGCCCGAGCAGGCTAACTACATTGCAATGCTTGATGATACAATAACTAATGTTGAAGAAATGCAGTTAAATCAAACTAAATGGTTGGTTGATAAAATTAAAAACCCAATCGATTTAAAAAAACTACCTAAAGCTTTATTTGGTGGTGCAGGATACAAATATTGGCAAAGTATTTTAAATTTTAATCAAGTTAAAACGGCTCAAGGCTTAACAATTCCTGTTTTTATTTTAAATGGAGAAAACGATTTTCAGGTAATTATGAGTGAGTTTGAACTTTGGAAAACTGAGTTAAAAAACAATACTAACGTAACCTTTAAATCGTACCCAAAATTAAATCATTTGTTTTTAAAAACTATAGGCCAAAGAGGCGTTATAGAATACACTATACCAGACCATATACCACAATATGTAATTGATGATTTGGTTAATTTTATTAAATAAAATTTTATTATTTTTAAGTTTTAATTTACCCCTGTATAAATAATATCTAATGAGCGTTTACAATAAATATAAAGCAGTTATTGGTTTAGAGTGCCACATACAATTACTTACTAAAACAAAAATGTATAGCAACGATGTGGCCGAGTATGGCGCTATGCCTAATACGAATGTAAGTGCAATTACTTTAGGGCACCCAGGCACTTTGCCAAAGGTTAACAAACGTGCTATTGAGTTTGCAGTAAAGCTTGGTATTGCTACCAACTCAAACATACGCGTAGAAAATCAATTTGCACGTAAAAATTATTTTTATGCCGATTTGCCAAAAGGCTATCAAATAACGCAAGATAAAACACCTATTTGTAATGGTGGTTATATAGATATTAAATTAAAAGATGCAACCGAAAAACGCATTAACTTAACCCGTATTCATATGGAAGAAGATGCGGGTAAAAGTATGCATGACATTGATCCGTTTGAATCGTTAATTGATTTAAACCGAGCTGGTACGCCATTACTAGAAATTGTTACAGAGCCCGATTTTAGTAACAGCGACGATGCCTACATTTTTTTAACCGAAGTACGTAAGTTAGTTCGTTATCTTGATATTTGTGACGGTAATATGGAAGAAGGCTCTTTACGTTGTGATGCCAACATATCTGTAATGCTTTTAGATGATAAAGAATATGGAAAAAAAGTAGAGGTTAAAAACATGAACTCGTTTAAAAATGTGCAACGCGCCATTGATTTTGAAATTAAACGACAAATAGATGCACTTGAGTTGGGAGAAGAAATTGCAGGAGAAACACGCAGTTTTGATGCCGTTAATGGCTCAACGTTTTCGTTACGAAGTAAAGAAAATGCAAACGATTACCGTTATTTTCCTGAACCCGATTTGCAGCCAGTTTTTATTACAGATGACTACATAAACACTGTGCGTGCCGCAATGCCTGAGTTACCTAGTTATTTGCTAAAAAAATATACTACTCAATTTGGCTTGTCAGAATACGACGCTTTAAATTTAACCGATTTAAAAGGAATTGCATTGTATTACAACGAATTAGTTACCCTAACAACAAATTATAAAGCTGCAGCTAATTGGATGATGGGTAGCGTTAAATCGTACTTAAATGAAAATGCCATTACGATTGAACAATTTAAAATAACACCAACTCAAATAGCACAAATTATTAGTTTAATTGATGAAGGTAAAATTAGTAATGCTGCTGCTACACAAAAATTATTTCCGGAGCTAACAAACAATGTAAATGAATTGCCATTAGCCTTAGCCAAAAAGTTAGATATTTTACAAAGTAATGATACTGGCGCTTTACAACAATTTGTTAATGAAGCTTTAGCTAAATATCCCGAAAAAATAATTGAGTATAAAGCGGGTAAAACAAATTTATTAGGACTGTTTGTAGGCGAAGTAATGAAATTAGGTAAAGGTAAAGTTGATCCTAAAATGGCAAATCAACTTGTGAAAGAAGCGTTAGAAAAATAATTATTTTTTAATAGTTTTTATTAGTTACAATATTATAAACGGTTACCTCAACTTAATTTATTAAACCAACACAAGCGGTATTGTTATTTTATGTCGTACACCTTCAACCGTTGTTCCAAATAAAATATCTTTTATGGTTTTGTGCCCGTGTGTACCCATCACTAATAAGTTACAATTTGTAATTAGTTTAGGAATAACATTTTGAGGATTACCAAAACCTAACTCAAAACTGCAATTATAGCCCTGTTCTAATAATTGTGTTTGATAGGAGATTAAATTTGATTTATCAACTTTTCGTTCATAATCATCGGTATCTTTGCCATACACAACAGCATTAGTGCTTTCTAAAACATGTATTAATTTATACGCTGCTGTTTTGCCTCCAAGCTGTATAGCCTTGTTAATGGCTTTGTTGTCGCTCATACTAAAATCTACGGCAATGGCAATTAATGTATATGGTATTAACTCTTCAAATTTAATTTTATGTAACTCGCCATGAAAATTATGTTGTTTATCTTTTTTGTTTTTTGATAGTAAAGGTTCAAATAAAATGTAAAATAACATACCTAAACAAAATAACATAAATGGTACAACTGTAAACCAAATTAAAGTGGAGTAGTTTGATAACAATAGCCAAGCATTTACTTTTTCCCATAATAAATTACAATTTAAACCTACAATAATTGTAACCGAAACCCACGAAGCTATTTTTTGCCATAAAGGTATTGTAAATTCGCCCATTCGTTTTTTATCGCTCACAAAATGTATTAATGGTATAATAGCAAAGCCTAATTGTAAACTTAAAATTACTTGACTCAAAACTAATAAATCGCCTGTTTTGCTTTCGCCTAAAAAATAAATAGTTAAAAATGCAGGTATAATTGCTATTAACCGCGTTAATAACCTACGTATCCAAGGTTGCAAGCGTAGGTTTAAGTATCCCTCCATAATTATTTGCCCCGCCAGTGTACCTGTAATGGTTGAACTTTGCCCAGCAGCTATAAGTGCAATAGCAAACAATAAAGGTGCAAGTGTGCTACCTAGCATTGGCGCCATCATTTTATGGGCATCTTGTATTTGTGTAACCTCAACCCCTGTATTAAAAAAAGTTGTAGCTGCAATAATTAAAATGGCAGCGTTAACAAATAGCGCTAAGTTTAACGCAATGGCACTATCTATAATATTATATTTTATTGCTTTTTTTATTTCAATAATTGTATTATCAAATTTACGAGTTTGCACTAGCGATGAGTGTAAGTATAAATTATGCGGCATAACCGTAGCGCCAATAATACCAATGGCAATGTATAAGGCGTCTTGATTTGCAATGCCAGGTATTAACCCTTTAGATAGATCAACTATGTTAGGTTGAGCAATGCATAACTGTATAAAAAATGAAACACCAATTATTGCTACTAACGAAATAATAAAAGCTTCGAGTTTGCGAATACCCGCATTTAATAAAAACAATAAAATAAAACTATCAAGCACTGTAATTAAAACACCATTTAATAATGATATTGATGGAAACAATAAATGTATACCAATTGCCATACCTACTACCTCGGCCAAATCGCAGGCAGCAATAGCTATTTCGGCTAAAATATATAAAAAAAAGTTTACAAATTTTGTGTAATGATCTTTTGATGCTTGTGCTAAATCGCGACCACTTACAATACCCAAACGCACACAATGGCTTTGTAATAAAAGAGCAATTAAATTACTCATTACTAAAACCCAAATTAAACTATAGCCATATTTACTACCACCTTCAATATCTGTAGCCCAGTTACCGGGGTCCATATAACCAACACTTATCATATAAGCAGGCCCTAAAAAAGCAAAAAATTTTTTAATACCACCTTTGTTAGTTGTGTTAACTGAGGCATTAACCTCATCTAACGATTTACTATTATTTTGCATTTTTTGGATATACTAAAATTGATGAGGCAACCTGTTCGCTTAAAAACTCGTTGTGCTTTTTGTTAATGAGTACTTTATATGATGAGTCGAAGTCGTTAATAAGTTGAATTGTGATTGTGTTACCAATTGTTAAATTAATGTGTGTTAAGTGTTGCAAAAATTTTGCTTCGTGGTTAGCAACGCCACAAAAAATAACAGTTTGTTTTTTTGTTATGGTACTTAATGGTACCGAGTTTAGGTTTAACATGTTTCCTTTTTTATCAGGTATTGCATCGCCATGTGGGTCAAATTTAGGGTTGCCTAAAAAATCATCTAATTTTGATATTAAAACAGAACTATCAATGTGCTCTAACTGCTCTGCTATTTCGTGAACCTCGTCCCATTTAAAATTTAATTTTTTCACCAAAAAAACTTCCCATAAGCGATGTTTTCTAATAACATCTAAAGCAATTTTATTGCCCTTATCAGTTAACGTAACGCCATGGTATTTTTTGTAGGTAATTAATTTTTTTTCAAACAGGCGTTTAATCATATCGGTTACAGTTGCAGGTTGCATTAGCAATTTAAGAGCAATGTCGTTTGTAGAAACATTTTTGTTTAATGCTTTTTCTTCGAGTTTAAAAATTGCTTTTAAATAATTTTCTTCTGTAAAAGATGTTTTCATTAATTTATTTTGATAATCAAAAGTAATTAATTTAACTAATCTAAACTAATTTTTAGATTAGTCTAAATTTTAATTTATAAATTCAAAAAAAATAACCCTATTTTAAATTAATAAAATAGGGTTATTATAATTGTGTGCTTTTTATAAACTACAGTTAATGTAGTTTTGTACTAATTAAACTTATAAATTCTTTACGAGTTGTATCGGTTAAAAACTCGCCAGTAAATGCCGATGTTGTGGTGGCGCTATTTTGTTTTTGAACGCCACGCATTTGCATGCATAAGTGCGAGCACTCTATAACAACGGCTACTCCTTTAGGGTTTAGCGTATCCTGTATGCAATCTCTTATTTCGTTAGTTAGGCGCTCTTGTACTTGTAATCTGCGGGCAAAGGCATCAACAACTCGGGGTAATTTACTTAATCCAACAATTTGCCCATTTGGTATGTAAGCAATGTGTGCTTTACCAAAAAATGGTAATAAGTGATGCTCACATAAACTATAAACCTCAATATCTTTTACAATTACCATTTGGCTGTAATCTTCTTTAAACATAGCCGAGCGTAATATTTCGGCAGGGTTTAAATCGTAACCCTGTGTTAAAAATTGCATTGCTTTTGCAGCACGTACAGGTGTTTTTATTAGCCCTTCGCGTAATGAGTTTTCGCCAACATCATCTAAAATGTTTTTATACATATCAGATATCGAATCAACTAACTTATCGTTATAGTTTTCAATTTTTTTATAACCAATTATTTCGTGTTCAAATTCTTCGTTTAACATAAAAAGATATTTTTTGTGTAAAGATAGTTTTTTTTGTTTAAATTTTTATCCAAAATATTCAACAAAATTGCTCTCTGTTTCGTATAGTTTAATACAATGTAATGTTGCACCCATTATTTTTATGTTTTCAAATAACGTGTTCCAAATAAAAATAGCCACATTTTCGGTACTTGGCATTAGTGGTAAATTAGGCACATCTAAATTTAAATTTTTATGATCGAGTATATCGCACACATCTTTTTTAATAAGTACGCTCAACTCTTTTAAATTTATTACAAAACCAGTATCGGCATTTATTTCGCCCTTAACGGTTACATATAAATCATAATTATGTCCGTGCCAATTTTTATTAGCACATTTTCCAAACACAGCATTGTTTTTTTCATCCGTCCAATTAGGATTAAATAATTTGTGAGCTGCATTAAAATGTTCTTTGCGAGTAAGGTAAATCATAGTATATTAACGGTAGTAAAAATAGTAATAAAATGAATATTCTCATTGTTTCGGCAACACATTTTGAAATAGAACAATTATTAACGTTTTTAGAAATTGAAACCACAAACATAGGTTTGCATACCTCAAAAAAACACCCTTTAATTACTGTACTTATAACTGGTATTGGCATGGTTAACACTGCCTTTATGATGGGTAAATATATGCAAACGTTTTACGATTTTGTTTTAAACGTTGGTGTTTGTGGGGCTTTTAATAAAACAATTGAGCTAGGGCAAATAGTTAATGTTACACAAGATGTTTTAAGTGAGCTTGGTGCCGAAGACGGCGAGGATTTTTTAAGTTACGATAAACTTAATTTAGATGGCCAACATATTTTTAATAATAAAACAACAGGTGTAAACACACTAAAAAAAGTTATTGGTATAACCGTTAACACCATACACGGTAACGAATTATCAATTAAAAAAATTATTGAGTTATATAATCCAGATGTTGAAAGTATGGAAGGTGCAGCTTTTTTTAGTAGTTGTAATCAATTTGATGGTCAGTATATTCAAATCAGAGCTATCTCTAACTATGTTGAAAAACGAGACAAAAGCAAATGGCAAATGCCTTTGGCAATTAATAATTTAAATACATTTGTTATTAATTTTATTCAGTTAATTTAATAAAAAAAAGTCTTTTGGCAAACCCTTTGGGCCGGGCTGTCACTTCAACCTTTTTTTTCTTGGCTATATCTTTTTCAAAAAAAAGGGTTTACGTTTGCATCCCTTTTGCATAACCTATACTAAAAAAACATAAATTTATACTTATGAATTTAACTATTGGTTTTTCGCCCTGCCCTAACGATTGTTTTATTTTTGATGCCCTTGTTCATAAAAAAATAGATACACAAGGCATTAATTTTAATGTAGAAATGCACGATGTTGAAGCCCTAAATAATATGGCTTTTAAACAACAGTTAGATGTTACAAAGTTAAGTTACCACGCATTTATTTACTTAACAGCACATTATCAATTATTAAATAGCGGTAGTGCATTAGGTTTTAATTGTGGGCCGTTGCTCATAAAAAATAGCGGTAAAACAATTAAAGATATAAACCTTGCCAAAATTGCCATACCAGGTAAGTACACAACAGCAAATTTTTTATTGTCGTTGGCCTATCCAAAAGCTTTAAATAAAACTTCTGTTTTATTTAGTGATATTGAGCAAGCTGTTTTAACCAACCAAGTTGATGCAGGTTTAATTATACACGAAACCCGATTTACATATAAAGAAAAAGGTTTTGAAAAAATTATTGACTTAGGTGAATATTGGGAAAATTTAATTAATGCGCCAATACCTTTAGGTGGAATTGTTGTTAAAAAAAATATTACTACAAAATTGCAACACACAATTAATACGCTAGTTAAACAAAGTGTAGAGTATGCGTTTGCTAACCCACAAAGTTGCATGCCATTTGTTAAAAAACATGCACAAGAAATGAATGAGGATGTTATGAAAAAACACATTGACTTGTATGTTAATCAATTTTCTATTGATTTAAGCAATATTGGTAAAAGCGCTATACAATTGCTGTTTAAAAAAGCATTCGAAATTAATTTAATTTCAAAAATACCCGAACAAATTTTTATGGCTTAATTTTTCCATTCATCAATTAAATTTACATTTTATGTATTTTAACCTAAGTTTATTATTAAAATAGTTTATTTTTAACATCAACATATCATTAAAAAAACAAAAAACAAATGATTAAAAAAATTGTACTTACAACAAGCGCATTATTTATAGCAAGTATTGCTTTTTCTCAAAACATTGGCATCGATTTAACAATAATAGATTCGACAGCAAATCCTAAAAACGATTTTAATAAATTTGCAAATGGCAAATGGCTAAGTACAAAGCAAATACCTGCGAGTGATGCATCGTGGGGCGCCTTTAACGAAATTAACGAGCGCATAACATTAAATTTAAAATCGTTATTACAAAATGCGGCTAGCGATACTAAAGCATTACCAAATAGTAATCGCCAAAAATTACGAGATTATTATAGCGTTGCCTTAGATTCGGTTAAAGCCGATAAGCTAGGAGCTTTGCCAATTAAAAGCGACTTAGCAATAATTGATGCCATTAAAACAAAACAAGATTTAATTAAAACAACTGCTACTTTAAATAAAAAAGGAGTTGATGGTATGTTAGGTTTTTATGTTTATTCGGATTTTAAAAGTAGTAACGAAAACACTTGTTATTTAGGGCAAACAGGAATGGGCTTGCCCGACAGAGATTTTTATTTTGAACCACAATACGAGCCAGTTAAAAAAGAATACCAAGAGCACATTGCGCGTATGTTTGAGTGCTTGGGCATAAAATCAGAAATTGCTAAAGTAAATTCTGATATTATTATGAAAATTGAAACTGAATTAGCAAAGCCATCTCAAAATGCAACAGCACAGCGCGATATACAAACACAATACAATGCTTTTACTAAAGCTGAGTTAACTAAATTAACACCAAATATTAGTTGGGATATTTATTTTGCAACAATTGGAATTAAAACTCCCGAAAAAATTGTTTTAAATAATGTGAAATTTTATGAAACACTAAACACAACAATTAATACCATTTCAATAGCCGAATGGAAGTTGTTTTTAAAATGGAATTTAATATCTAAATCGGCGCCCTATTTATCATCTAATTTTATTAACGAAAGTTTTAAATTTAACGGCACTGTTTTATCGGGTCGCAAAACTATGAAACCTCGTTATAAGCGTGCGCAAGCTGCAACCGATGATGCATTGGGCGAAGTATTAGGCCAACAATATGTTGAAAAATATTTTAGTAACGAATCTAAAATAAAAGTTAATGCTATGGTTACAAATTTAGTTGCTGCTTACCGCGAACGTATTAACTCTCGCGATTGGATGACTGCTGAAACTAAAGCACAAGGGCAACTAAAGCTCGATAAATTAATTCGCAAATTAGGTTTTCCTGATAAATGGATTGACTATTCAAAATTAATAGTTACAAAAGATTCGTACTGGAAAAATGTTTCAGCCTCAAAAGCTTTTCAATATAAGCGCATGATTAACAAAATTGGAATACCTGTAGATAGAATGGAATGGGCAATGACACCGCCAACTATTAATGCCTATTATAATCCAACATCTAACGAAATTGCATTTCCTGCGGGCATAATGCAAGTTCCATTTTTTGATGTTAAAGCCGATGATGCGTTTAATTACGGTATAATGGGTTCAATTATTGGTCACGAATTAACACACGGTTTTGATGACCAAGGTGCGCAATTTGATGCTGATGGAAACATGAAAATGTGGTGGACTGATGCTGATTACAAAAACTTTAAAGATAAAACAAAACTCATTATCTCACAGTTTGATAACTACATTGCTATTGATACTTTACACGTTAATGGCGAGTTAACACAAGGCGAAAATATTGCCGATTTAGGTGGCTTAACAATGGCTTATTATGCGTATAAAAAATCATTAAACGGATCAAAATCTATTTTAATGAGTGGTTTTACAGGCGAGCAACGTTTCTTTTTAGCTTGGGCTCAGGGTTGGAAAACCCTCATGCGCGATGCTGCTTTAAAACAACAGTTAGCCACTAACCCACACGCGCCTGGTAATTTTAGAGCCTTTGCGCCTTTAAGTAATATGCCCGAGTTTTACGAAGCCTTTGGTGTTAAAGAAGGTGATGCCATGTTTATTGCAAAAGATAAGCGTGTTACTATTTGGTAATTGTTAACTATGGAATATTAAAATCCTACTTAATTTAAAAAAAATGTTTTCGATTTTTTTTAAATTTCATTCATTAGTATTTTATAAAACAACTTAAAAGGAAGTGGTCTTGTAACCAACTTCCTTTTTTATTACTTTAATTTGTACTTTTATCATACAACAATTATTAAATAACGATTTTTTTTATTTAAAATAATGACACCTAAACTTTACATAGTACCAACCCCAATTGGTAATTTAGAAGATATTACATTAAGAGCACTAACTGTGTTAAAATCGGTTGATTTAATTTTAGCCGAAGATACACGAAACACCATTCATTTATTAAAACATTTTAAAATTGATAAACCTTTAAGATCTTATCATGCACATAACGAACACAATACTGTTGAGCAAATTGTTGAGTTAATAGAATCTAATAAATCAATTGCATTAGTATCTGATGCTGGAACCCCTGCCATATCTGACCCTGGTTTTTTATTAGTGCGCGAGTGTATTAAGCACAACATAGCAATAGAAACCTTGCCAGGTGCAACGGCATTTGTGCCAGCTTTAGTTAATAGCGGTTTGCCTTGCGATACCTTTGTATTTTACGGCTTTTTACCGCAAAAAAAAGGGCGACACACAAAACTACTTTCATTAAAAGACGAAACGCGTACAATGATTTTTTACGAATCGCCTTACCGATTAGTTAAATTATTAGAAGAATTTAAAGAATATTTAAGTGCAGATAGGCAAGTATCTGTATCGCGCGAATTATCAAAACTATTTGAAGAAAATGCTCGTGGTACTGTTGATGAATTAATTACACACTTTACATCAAAAACAGTTAAAGGCGAAATTGTAGTGGTATTAGCAGGTAAAGAAAGTTAAAGGTTTGTAACAACGATTATAATTCCTACAAAAACAAATGCAGCGTTGTGCCATTATGCAAAATCTAAAACTGCGCTAAATTTAATTTCCAATTAAGTGTTATCACTTGCAAATTTTGTATGTTCCATTAAAAAATTCAACTTAGTGATAGGTTGGTTTTTTTTGTTTAATCAACCTTAACTAATACAAAGTTTAATTATTAAATTGTCTAATCAAGTTTTGAAAAGTTGTAATTAAAATAACATGTTTTTTTAATACTTTTTTGTGCAATTTTTTTATTAGCTATAGAAGTTAAAACACTTATTTGACTTAATATTCTAAAAAGTTTTTCGGTAAATTTTCTTTTTAGCCGAGCCCACATTTTTTCAGCTAGATTCAATTCTGGGCTATAAGGTGGTAAAAACACCAAGGCAATATTTTCCAGAATAATAAGTGATTTTGCTTTATGAAATGCTCCATTATCCAGTTCTATTATTTTAAATTCATGCGGCTTATGTTTTGAAAATTCATTCAGATAAATTTGAAAGTATTGGCATTGTAACTAGGCATTTTCATCAAAAATTGGGTTCCGTTTATAGGCGTAAACGCTCCAAATAAAAATAGTGATTTAAAGACTTGTTGATAAGGACAAATAGGCTTTACGGGTTTCGATAGTTAATTTTGAACGAATAGATTCGCCTATTCTTTAGTATTATAATTCCATAAAAAAATCCCAACTTAATTAAGTTGAGATTTTTTTATGAGATATTGTTATTATTTTAATCTTTAATTAGTTTACTGTAATTA
>JAYSUQ010000106.1:0-14317 GCA_043718985.1 Bacteroidota bacterium
ATAAAAAAAATCCAAAAAAAGCAACTACATTATTACAACAAAGTGATTTAATATTCACACTCGATTTTAATAATTTTTCGCGATTAGAAGGCTTAGGCAATTTATTGAAACTATCAAATGCGAAAAAAATCATTATTGATCACCATCAACAACCTGATAATTATGCAAACTTATATTATCACGATGTAAATGCTTGCTCAACCTGCGAATTGGTTTATGAATTTATATGCGGCCTAGGTGGTAAAAAACTAATTGATAAAGATATTGCGGCATGTATTTATACTGGAATTATGACAGATACGGGTTCCTTTAGGTTTGATAGCGTTACCGCTACAACTCACTTAGTTTTATCAAATTTATTAGCAACGGGTATAGTGCCAAGTAACATTCATTCGGCTATTTATGATACGTATAGCGAAAGCCGAGTTAAATTGTTAGGTTATTGTTTAACCAATAAAATGGTAGTTTTGCCCGAATACCAAACAGCTTATATTTCTATTTCTGAAAAAGAATTAAAACAATTTAATTTTCAAAAAGGCGATACTGAGGGTATTGTAAATTATCCGTTTTCGATAAAAGGAATTAAATTTTGCGCCTATTTTGCCGAAGGAGATGGCATTGTTAAAATATCGTTTCGTAGCAAAGGTAAATTTGATGTTAACCAATTTGCGCGCAAACATTTTAATGGAGGCGGGCACATTAATGCAGCTGGAGCAAAAGGCAATGTAACTAATTTACAAAAAACGGTTGCCGAATTTTTAAACTTATTACCAAATTATAAAAAAGAGATTTTAAAAAAATAATTTACACCTAGCTAATAAATAATAAAATTTAAACTAGTTAATTGCAACGTTTAATTGCTGTATGCTTGTAATTAAAGGTCCCGCACTATTATCAATATATACTTTTACAGATACATTGTAGTTGTTGTTTTTTAAATTTCGCAAACTATTATTCGTAAGTATACCAGTTTTTGAATACACAATAGTTTTATTTAAACCTGCATCGCTAAAAATAAATTCGTAATAACTAGCTTTTGCAACAGGTGTAACCTGCACAGGGTTGTTAGTTTTATCATCAAAGTTAGTAATACTAGCTTGGTTAATGGTAATGTTTGTAACGGGTTCGCTAATTGTTAACACACACGGGGGCATTTGCACTTCAATGGTATCTGTATCGGTAATTTCGGTAGCCCAAATAATATAACTTGTGTTGTATTGCAAATAGGGCACATCGGTTAAGGTAACCGTTGGCGAATTACTATTAAAACTAATTGTTTGATTATTTTGTATGGGTGTAAACAAAAAAACATATTTAGCATTTTTACCAGCCGAGTTATTAATATGTAATGTGCTTCCGTTTAAATTAGTTATGTTTTTATCGCAAAAATTGGTGTTTAAACTTGGGCTAATTGCAGGTGTTTTTTCTTTTGCAATAAATACGTTGCAAATCATTAACAAGTTAATAAATATGAAATTTAATTTCATTAATTAATAATAGAAGTTTAAACCTATTATAAAGATAATTATTTAAAGGTAAAAATCCTGTATTAATTTTGTAGTATTACTTAATAAAAAAATCGTTAAATTATTAAAAACTAGTGTTAGCTAATAAAATCGAATTTAAATTTACTTTACTAAACGTGAAATTAATCTTATTTTCTAGTCGAACATTTCATATTATTAATAAAATAAAATCCATTGCATACTTGGTTCCAATTAGTAGTTTTAGCGCCATACTTGTTATGTGTATCAATGCCATTTACTAAACTGTTAAGTAAATTTTTGGTAGTAATAAATGCATAATTATATTTTTTTGCTAATGTAAATTCGAGTGAATTAATGCTACGATTTGCATTATAATTTTGATTAGCCCATTGCGTAGTACCTTTATTATAAATAAATGAAATTGTAAATAGTTTTTCTTTAAAATTTGGTTTTAAATAATCACCCATCATATAAATAGTTGAATAATTATTGTTTTTTATTTTTTTATGATAAACAATATGTTGATTAGTGCAAACATGTTCGGAGGCTGCCCAAATAATTATTTTTTGATTTTTATAGATATTATTTTGTAACCAAATAATATTTTTAGCCATTCCTTCATCTCTACTATTTACAGCAAATTCGATGTTTTTTTGCCACGATGCTAATGCAAAATGTTTTATAGAACTTAATGCTTGTGTCCAAAACAAAGTAACATCGCTTGTATTTAGTATTAAATTACAAACGGTTATAAATTGTATTTTTTGTTTTTTAGTAAAGATTTTATGACTTTTGCCATAGTTATTTAGTAGTAATTTTAACGTATTTATAAACTCTTTTTTTTGTTTAAGTGTATCTAATTGTAATTTAAAAATTGTTGCAATCGAATCTTCAATATGTAATTTATTGTTGTAAAATTGGCAATCAAATCCATTAAAATTAAGGTTGTTATTTTTTATGTATGCAAATAAGTTTTGAGTTTCATTCACATTTTTCCAAACAGAAAATAAATTACTTACTAACGAATCGTAATTTTTACGCACATCGTTTTCAATAGTCATATTTATAAAATCACTTTCAAATAAAATAGTATTAAACTGATGTTTTTGATGTAGGTATTTTATCAATTCGGTTTTATGAATAAAAGTTGTACCATCGCTGTGCGATAATTCACCTAATGCAATTACCGTTTTATCTTTAATTAACTCATCAATAAAAGCATATTTGTTTTTACTCAAAGTATCAATATCATAAACATCGGCACTATAATTTACCTGAGCATTAAAAGTAAATACAATGATTATAAATAAAATAAAATAAAATTTATGCAACATGAGTTATCTGTTATTTGGGAACTCATTAACCCAATTAAAGCCTGTGCCAATTAAGGGAAATGTAGCTTTTAAATTAACCTTATTAAAAGTGTAATTAATGGTATCTTTTTTATAAATACCATTAATGTTTAATAGTGTATCGTTTAGCATTTTATAATTTAAGGTGTATTTAACTAACGTATCTAAAAACGAATTAGCTAAAATTGTTTTTTTAATTGTGTCAATTTTAAATGATAAACCATATCTCCTATCATTAACTTGATAAACGTATGCATGATTATCCCAATTGCCAATGGCTAATGTTTTTATTAACGTCGAATCAGAAAACAATCGAAGCGTATCATTATTTTTTATAAGTTGTGTAGATTTATAAATACCCTGCAATGGTGGTTTTGGGCGGCCTTCGCCATACTCGGCAATAGTTTGGTATTGCGAGTAGCCATCAAAACCAATAAAATAAAGTATAAACAGTGCTTTTAAAATAATGCGCGTAATGTTTAATTTTTTTGGTGTAAAAACCGACTTAAACTCTGTTGCATTAACGCTTTTATGAGTCCATAAAACACAATATAAAGCATAGCCATTACAAGCAATAATAATAATTGAGTAAATTACTAATTGGGTTGAAAATATTTTAACTGGCACATCGTAACAATAATTAATGAGCATTATGTTAAACATTAAAACTAATGCTAATAAACCTCCTGCTAGTGTTGTGCGCCTAAACAATAACAAAACAGCTGCTAAAATTTCTAATGCACCTGAAATTACTGTATATGGCTTTGATAGGCCAATAAACGTCCAAGCAATACCCATTGGGGTTGATTGGCCATAGGGTTCTAATAACCTCATTAAATTAGGCTGCCCAAATTGCAGGTAAAATAATTTAGCATATCCATATCCTAAAAGTTGATATACTAAAAAATAACGTAATACTATTAAAAACCAGTGTAAAAATGTATCGTAGTGTTTTTCATTTTTATTAAATAATGACCATATAATTGCACTCATTAATGCTAAAACAAAACACACCAATAACTCCACATAATTATATGTTGTGTCGCCACTACCACTAGGAAAATCGGTTATTGGTTTTTGTAATTTTAATATAACTGCTCCAACCCATGGGTAAAACGAATATGCAGCTTCGGTAATTATTAACGAAAAGCCTGATATTAAATAAATGCCAAAAAATAATACGCCAAAACGTAATAAAAATTTGTTAAACCAAGCCCACGTAATTTGTGGGTAAAATAAAATTGTTTGCATAAATGTTTTTAAAATTAACGAATGTTTTAAATTAATAAATTTTTTGTAGCTATTGTCAAACGCATGTGGTTATTGTATTTAGATGATTTTTCCTTCTTACTTTTAATAATAGTGTTTTGGCCATCCGTTTTTGGATTATTGGCAAAACTAATTTGTGCAATACACACTAATAATATAGTTGTAACTATTTTTTTCATTTTTTTACTTACTTAGTATAACACACATTGGTAACAATTAAAATTTATAAAACATCAACAGTTAAAACTAACTGTTGATGTTGGCGTTTATTATCCGTTATCTGGGTCTGTAAAGTTAACACCAGATTTTGTAATTGCTCTGGTAGTTCCATCTCCCCCACCAATAACTTTACTTAATTGGTTTTTGTTTAATGTTGTAGCGTTTGCTGTTACTACTTTTTTAGTTGATTTTTTAAAGATGTTTAATAGTTTCATAATTTGTTTTTTTTTAGATGATTAGAGTAATTTATAAAATAGAAATTTTCGATTTATTTTATTAAGGCACAATAACTACAGGGCGCGCACAACCATCTTTTGGATTTGGTGGATATGGGGGAGTAATTGCACCACCACCAATAACATTTTGCAGTTGATTTTTTTCTAATTTTTGAAAACTTACTATTGTAGTAGCTTTTTGTTTTTTAAAGATGTTTGATAGTTTCATTTTGTTTGTTTTTTAATAGTAATAGTCTATAAATCTTCTTTTTGTGGTCTTCCCAACTTAACATTTTTTCCTTTAATTGGTGTAACTAATGGGTCAACAGTTGTATCACTAGTGTCTCCTCCACCAATAACCTTACTTAATTGATTTTTGTTTAAAGTTGTAACATTAGCTGTTACTGCTGTTTTAGTTGTTTTTTTAAAGATGTTTAATAGTTCCATAATTTGTTTGTTTTTAGTTGATTGTTATAATTTAAATTGTTTTAAAATGAAATTGTATTTCGTAAGCATTATTAGCTTTTAAATCGTTTAATTTTAACTTTAAAAATTGCGATTCAATGGCTTGTTTTATTTCAATGTTATTAGTGTTTGCAATTGCAAGATTAACGTTGCCTGTTTCGCTAACCGTAAAAACAACTTTTACTATTTGGTTGTGATTTGTTTCGTTAATAAATGCTGGAAATGTAAAATAATTTTTAATATTTTTAACCGACCCAACTTCAATAATTTTGTTTTTTAATGGTTGATTGTTAGCGTTAACATTAATAGTAAATAATATACCAGTTGCTATTAAAATAATTGTTTTTTTCATGTTGTACGTGTTATTGTTTATGTTTTTTGTATGTTTTTTATTGTGATGTTTTAATTACAGTACAAATTTGCGGTTTATTAGTTTTGTGTGTACTTCGTTTTTAGCACCTAACAGTAATTAATGTGTAACTCACAGGTTTAAGTGTGTAACTCACAGGTTTAAGTGGCCTTAAATTCAAAACCTTAATTTTCAATTAATTATATTTGCTGTATGATTAGTTTAAAACTCCATAAATACAGTCTTTTAGCCATATTTAGTGTACTGTTATATTGCCATAAACTACAAGCACAAGAACTAATAAAAGCCGAAAAAGAGTGGTTGATTGATTATTATTTTAAAGATGATACAGTGTTTAATAACCAATTATCTGAGGCGGCATTGTTAATCTATCAAAATAAAATTCAAAATGCTCAAACTATTTTATTTAAACTAAACACTAATGGTAATAAGTTAAAAGAAACCGCATTAACTTACTACATAGCATACTCTTATTTAATTAATAGAAAGTATACTAAAGCCTATCAAATAAGTGATTCTATTATAAAAAAAATATCAAAAAACAATGTTACTCGGTTTCATATTGAGTTAGAATGTTTAAAAACTAAAACAAGTTCAGATTCGTTTAACCTCAAGCCTTTGCGAATAGAACAACTACAAAAAAGTTATTTGAAACAAATTAAATTTGCAAGGCAACAAAAATACTATTTTGGGTTTGTGCAGTTGTGTAGGCGTTATGCTTATTTTATGATGACTAAAAAGCCAAATGTACACAACGAAAAAATTTATTTACTATGCGTGCAATTAGCCGATGTTATTGATAATAAGCTAATAAAGGCAAAGTGTTTGGGTGAGTTAGCCAGTTATTATCAGTTAATTGGCGATCTTAATAAGATGAACGAATATAATGGGTATGCATTATCATTAACCGAAAAAATTGGATTTAATTCAGGCGCTATTGAAGCCTATAGAACACACGCTTTTTTAACAAGTTATACTGGCGAACATGACAAGGCATTGGTTTATATATCAAAAATTATAAGGTATTGTGCAAATAAAAAAGATATTGAGTTGCTTAATTTATATTTAAGCCTGTATGCAAGTTTTTTAGATAAGGCAAATAGACCAATTGAAGCTAATAAATACCATTTAAAATCAATTGAAATTGCAAACCTATTAAATATTAAATCAAACATCATATATGCTAAAAATACATATTACCGCATGGTTATATTAAATAATTCAACCTATTCAAATAATTTAAAAAAAGAATTAAGCATCTATTTTAATTTTTCAAAAAACACTTTAGTAAATATTGAAAATGATGAGCCGATAAGTTATAAAAACTTTTATATTGCAAATTATGCTAAATACTTGTTTAATATTGGGCATCATAAATTAAGTTTAAAAACTACAATAAATCTTTTGAATAGTGGGGGGAATGAAGGTTTTGAAGATGGAGAAATATTATTTTTATATAAATTAACTTATGATAATTATAATTTATTAGGTGATTATAAGCACGCCTTAAATTATTATCAAAAATATATTAATCTAAACGAAGAGTTAAGGAAAAAAGTAAAATTTGAAAATTTATATAAAAAAGAATTAGAGACAAAATATACAAAAGAAAAAAATGAGCAAATACGTTTACGCGAATATCAAAAAAAACAATATGAAGTTATTGATGTAAGGAAAAAGAACATTATAAAATACACTTCATTCATACTTTGTTTATTAGTAATTGCATTTTCATTTTCTATTTATCATTATCGATTAAAAACAAAATCAGAAAGGCTTTTAACTAACTTAAATGTTGAGCTGTTTAATAAAAACATCGAAATACAAAAAAGTTTAGTGTATACGCATAAAATTGAAAAAGATATTATTTTACAAAAAGCAGAAACGCAATATAAAATTAATGAATTTCAATTAGCGCAAGCAGAGTTAAAAGCATTGCGATCTCAAATGAATCCTCATTTTTTATTTAATGCCATTAATTCCATTCAAAGTTATATGCTTAAAAACGATGCGCGTTTAGCAAGTAAGTACTTAACTAAATTTGCCCGTTTAATACGCTCGGTACTCGAAAATTCAAAACAAGAATTTGTAGCTTTAAACATCGAAATAAATACTTTAGAGTTATACATAGAACTTGAAGCAATGCGGAACTCGTTTGAATTTGATTACGAAATTATTTTAGAGGATGGTATGGAATCGGTAAACAATGTTGTGCCCCCTATGATATTTCAGCCTTATGTAGAAAATGCAATATTACATGGTATTACTCAACTAACTGATAGGCGAGGAATTTTATCTGTTGTGTTTTCGATTAATAATAATATTTTAAAATGTGTTATTGATGATAATGGTATTGGTAGAAAAGAGGCCATGGAAATAAAACAAAAAAAGGATATTGATAGAAAATCGATAGGGTTAGAGGTAACTAATAATCGAATTGATATTTTAAATAAGCATAATCAAATGTTTGCGCAAGTAATTATTATTGATAAACTAGATACTAATAACATTGCACTTGGAACTAGAGTAGAAATTGAAATTACATTAAACAAAAAAGTAGCCTTATGATTAAAACTATAATAATAGATGATGAAAAAAAAGGGGCAGAGGTATTGCAACTCATGCTCGAAAACCATTGCTATAATATACAAATTGTAGCCATTGCTTACTCGGTTGCTAGTGGTATTGATGCAATAAATAAACATAAACCCGATTTAGTTTTTTTAGATATTGAAATGCCAAAAGCCACAGGCTTTGATGTTATTGAAGCCACTAAAATGAATACTTATAAAGTCATTTTTACAACGGCATACGATCATTATGCCATTAAAGCCCTAAAAGTTAAAGCAAGTGATTACCTTTTAAAACCAATAGATTTGGATGAGTTAATAAATGCTGTTGAAACTATTGAGAAAGAATTTAACTTAAATGAAAAAAACACAAAAACTGAAGCTGTTGTTACAAAGACTATTAATAAAGAAAAAAAAATATCAATACCAACACATGAAGGTTTAATCTTTATAGATGTATTTGAAATAATTAGATTGGAGGCTGAATCGAACTATACACAATTGTACTTAAAAAATAAAAAGAAAATAACGGTATCTAAAACTCTAAAATATTTTGAAGAATTATTAAATAAAGATTTTTTTTGTCGAGTACACAATGCTCATCTTATTAATTTAAGAGAAATTGAGCGTTACATAAGAGGAGATGGTGGTATTGTCGTATTATCTGATGGATCTAATATTCCAGTATCTCGAACTTTTAAAAATGATTTGATTGATAGCTTATCTTAAATGACTTACTGCTCTAAAAAACCAGTACGTTTAAAATAATCAATAATGGCCTCATTCATTAATTTATTTTGCGACTTTGCATCTAAGTGTGGTATTTTTTCTGTTAGTTCCCAATGTGGCCAACCATCATCATCGCGCCCTTTGTATTCGTAAAAACCATAGGGTTGCATAACGGTGCAAACACCAATGTGCATTACTTCTAATTTTTCATCTTTTTTATACAATCGGTATGGCTTTTCTAATTCTTGTAAACCAATCATAAACAAAATTGCATCGTGTTCCATTTCTGAATCAAAACGTTCTTTAAATTTATTTTGCAGTTGTTGCCAATCAGTTACTATCATTGTCGTTGTTATCTTCGTCATCATCAAAACTAGTGCCTTTTGGAGGCGGAATAAAATATTGAAAATTATCTTCAATGTAATTTAACACGGCATCTTTACCTTGTTTTTTTTCGGCACTGGTTTCAAATATCACAGGTAGCTCTCCCCAATAATCCATTAATCGCTTTTTGTATTTAGCAAAATTACTGGCCCATTGGTTTTTACCTAATTTATCTATTTTTGTAAATGCTAAACAAAAGGGTATTTCTTTTTCGGTGCACCAATCCATAAACTGGCCATCAATGGGTTGTAGCTCTAATCGGCTATCAATTAATATAATTACGGCTATTAAATTTTTACGCTTTGTAATGTAATTACTAATTAAAACTTCAAATTTTTCTAAATTAGTTTTACTTGTTTTGGCGTATCCATATCCTGGTAAATCTACCAAATACCATTTATCATCAATTGTAAAATGATTAATAAGTTGCGTTTTGCCAGGCTTTGACGATGTTTTGGCCATATCTTTAATATTAACCAACATGTTAATTAACGATGATTTGCCAACATTACTGCGCCCAATAAAGGCATACTCTGGCCTATCTGGTGGCGGGCAGCCTTTGTTATCTGAACTGCTTTTTAAAAATTTTGCGCGCTTTATTTCCATTTTATGTAATACTAATTGTAGCTTGTATAGTTTTAATATACAGTGTAAACTATTTCGTTTATTTTTTTTGGTTCAACTCTTTTGTGTAAGTAGCAATATGTCTTTCGGATTTACTTTCGTAGATATCGGCAATGGTTACTAAAATGCCCGTTTCTTCAACACCACCAAAAGTAGGGTTAATTGCAGTACCAAATGATAGCATGGTACTTGATAAGTTACTGTATGCATTAACTAACGGCGGTATGTTTTCTCCTAAGGCTCTTACTTTTTGATTTAAAATTACGTGTCCCTCTTTGTATGTTTTGCCGTTTATCTGGTTTAAAAAACTAGTAATATTTGTTTGTATGTTAACCGAATGTATTGGTGTTACTAATTTTTTAGGGTTAGGGAAATAATAATTTAAAAACGATAAAATTAAATCCCGCGCTTCAATATTAAAATCGGTATACATGGTAAACTTACCGTAATAATATTTCATTGCAGGGTTATCAACTACAATTGCGCCAAGCCCATCCCATAGGTTATCTAAACTAAATAAACCTTTTCTAAATTGCTCACTTGGTTGGTACATTGGTTGTATAAACGAGCGGCCAAGTTCAATGGTATAAGGCAAATAGTTTTTATAAAACTCATCCGAAAAATCAAATAATTCGGTAGTTGCTAACAACACTTTACCGTTTTCATACTCGGCATCTTTACATAAAATATAGCGGTATGCTCCCACTATTTCTTCATCCTCCTTATTCCAAACTAATAATTGTTGGTAAGGATGTTTGCAGGTATCAAATTCATCAATATCAATACTTTTGCCAGTGCCACCTCCTGCATGCCTAAATGTTACTTCGCGCAAACGCCCAATTTCTAACATTGTGTTTGGCGAGTTATGGTGTGTAATAATATAAATTTCATTATCGCCATTATTAACTTTGCGCACGTAACGTTCATCAGTTAATTCGGCTAAAATGGCCTCGCGTGGTATTTTTGTAATAATTTGTTCCATAAGCTATTGAGTTACAATATACTCAAAAATAAATATTACATTTTGAGTTTAGTGTTTATATTAATTAAAGATATTAACGAAATCTTTTTTTAAATTAATTTATGCTTAAAAAATTACCAATAAAAAACAATAAATGTCTTTTAAGTGACCAAATATTAAAACTAATGCCTTTATATTTATAGTAAAATTAAAATTAACTAAAATGAAAATAAGTGCAATAATTTTTTCTTTACTGCTAATGTTTTTTTTATTTTCATTTAAAAATAGTGATATTATTAAATTACCTGCGGCTAATTTAAAAAAAACAGATGGCTCGGTTATTAACTCAAATACATTTTCAAATAATGGAAAGCCTATGATTATTAGTTTTTGGGCAACTTGGTGCAAGCCATGTAAAAAAGAATTAGACGCTATTAATGATAATTATGCAGAGCTTGAAAAAGAAACTGGGGTAAAATTAATTGCTGTTTCTATCGACGATGCTCGTAGTGTAGGAAAGGTGGTAACCGATGTTAAGTTAAAAGCATGGCCTTATGAGATTTACATTGATGAAAATCACGATTTCAAACGAGCTATGAATGTAATTAATGTTCCACATATATTTTTAATAGATGGAAAAGGACAAATTGTTTGGAGTCATAATTCTTATACAGAGGGAGACGAAGATATTTTGTTTGAAAATGTGCGAAAACTAATTAGAGGTGAAAAAATAATTAACTAACCATTTAATTGTTATCGTTTTGAAATTATACGCTTATATACAAATTATTTTTTTACTGTTTATTTGTTTCAATAAATCAAAAGCGCAACTATTAAAAGAAGAATTAGGATCGATACATGGTAATTTTCAAATAGATGCTACTAACTATCAAAAAGACACGCTTATTGGAGCAGATCCTGGTAGTGAAGTGTTTAGGTACAATGCCTTTGGAAATATAAATTATCAAAAAGGAGGTTTTAGTGCGGGAGCTCGTTATGAAAGCTACAATCCGCCACTATTAGGTTATTTACCAGGATACAAGGGTTCTGGTATTCCTTATCGGTTTGCAAGATTTCAGCACAAAGACATAGATATTACAATAGGCAATTTTTATGAGCAGTTTGATAGCGGTCTTATTTTAAGAGCTTATGAAAATAGAGGTTTGCTATATGATAACGCTTTTGATGGTATACGTGTAATGTTTGTGCCTAAAAAAGGAATTATATTAAAAGGAATAGTTGGCAAGCAACGTACTTATTTTTCATTATCGCCAGGTACAGTAAGAGGAATAAATGGAGAGATTAATATAAATGAACTCTTTGATTCAATATTAGGCAACATCAAAACTAAATTTATTTTAAGTGGGAGCTTTGTAAGTAAATATCAACAAGATCAAGAGCCAACCTTAGTATTACCAGAAAATGTAGCGGCAAGTTCAGTACGGTTGGGTATAATAAGAAATGGGTTTAATTTTAACGCTGAATATGCTTACAAAATAAATGATCCATCTTATCAAAATAATTTCTCATATAAAGATGGTAAAGCTATAACGGCATCTACATCTTATGCTACCGAAGGTTTTTCAGCTATGTTGTCAAGTAAATTGATAGATAACATGAGTTTTAGAAGTGATAGAAATGCACAGGGAATTATTAATTTAGTAAATTATCTGCCCGATTTTAGTAAGTTTCATACTTATTCATTAATGGCCTATTACCCTTATGCAACACAGCCAAATGGCGAAATTGGTAGCACGGCCGAAATACAGTATAATGTAAAAAAAGGAACTTTGTTTGGGGGTAGTAATGGTGCAGAAATTACATTAAACGCATCGGCTTACTACGCTTTAGATACAATAGGAATAACTGCCTCTAAAGATTCGATAAAACATTTAAAATATATAACTAATTATAATAAAATAGGAAACAAATTGTATCATGATTTTAATATAGAAATTTCGAAAAAAATTAATAAAAAATTAAAACTAACAGTAATGTATGCGTACCAATTTTTAAATCAATCACTTGTTCAATATGCTACGCTTGATAAAGCCGAACATCCCGACATTAGCTCTCATATTGCCGTTTTAGATATTATCTATCGGTATAAAAAAGGATCTGCGGTTCGTTTTGAAACCCAAGGTTTTTTTGGAAAGTATAATTATAAAGAACACGCATTTGATATAAATGGCAATAAAAACATAACTAATAATACTGGATCTTGGCTTTCGGGTTTAGTAGAGTTTACGCCTAATACACATTGGAGTATAACCCTTGCTAATCAATATAATTACAACAATCCGCTTGAGGTTAAAAAACTACACTATTATTACGCCATAATTGGTTATACGAATGGGCCAACTCGCATTAGTTTAAGCTATGGTCGCCAAAGGCAAGGTGTGTTTTGTGCTGGTGGCGTGTGTCGTTTTGTGCCTGCATCTAATGGGTTATCAATTAACATTTCATCAAGTTTTTAATTATGACTTTATTTAAAAAAAAAACATATTACTTTTTTATTTTTTTTATTGCATTAATTAGTTGCGATATAGTAAAAAATGTTAATCCGCCAATTGAGCCTACAATACTAAATATAAATCCTATTGTTATTTATAAAAAAATATTACTCGAAAAATATACAGGACACAAATGCGGTAATTGCCCAGCCTCTTCTGATTTATCCAATACACTTCAAAATCAATATCAGGATAAAATAATTTCGTTATCTATACACGCAGGTTTTTTTGCTACAACAAACACAACTTATCCAACAGATTTTAGAACAAATGCTGGCACTATTTACGATACACAATTTGGTATTTCGGCGGCAGGAAATCCTAATGGCTTAGTAAATAGAGGAGGATATAATACTGCAAGTTTTATTAAATCTCCTTCCGCTTGGGGAAGTTATATTTCTCAGTCTGTTAATCAAGTTGCTAAATTTGAAATTAAAATTAAAAATAATTTTAATTCAAACGCTTTTAGTTTAACAAGCAATGTTACCGTAAAATCATTAGCAATTAATAACGGAAATTATAAATTAGTTGTATTATTAACCGAAGATAGCATTGTAGCAGAGCAAATAGATTACCGTTTACCAACTGGTAGCCAATTAATAAGTAATTATATTTTTAGACATGTGCTTAGAGGTGCAATAAATAGTGAGTGGGGCGATGCAATTTTTTTAACACAAGCAAATGCAAATGATTCGGTAGTAAAAGTTTTTAGTAATTACAGTATAAATTCCACTTTTAAAGTTAATAAATGTTACGTTGTGGCATTTGTATACGATGCAAATTCTTTAAGTACAACTTATAATGAAGTATTGCAGGTGGAAGAAAAAAGAATACGGTAATTTTGTACAACGTCTTTTATCTGACATTTATATTTTTGTGTTATATGTAAATTTGTTTTAACTGTAATCTATAAAATCACTAAAACATGAAAAAACACATAATAACACCCGTATTAATTTTTGCATATACTTTATTAAGCGCACAGGTGCCAAAAAAAATAATTGTAGAACATTTTACTAACTCTAAGTGCGGCAACTGCGCTAGTAGGAATCCTGGTTTTTATTCAAATTTAAATACTCAAACAAACATCATTCATTTAGCTATTCACCCTAGCTCGCCTTATAGTACTTGTTTACTTAGTCAACATAATGCTTCAGAA
>JAYSUQ010000107.1:0-14305 GCA_043718985.1 Bacteroidota bacterium
AACAGTAATAAGAGATGTAACACCACCAACGATAACGGCAACAAATACCAACTCATTAAATTGTGTTGTAACAACAGCAACCTTAACAGGTACAGGCGGCGGCACTTATAATTGGAGTGGCACAGGTATTACATCGGGTGGTGCAACAGCAACACCAATAGTTAATTTAGGCGGTACGTTTAATTTAACGGTAACGGCAGCAAATGGATGTACGACTACTGCAAACACAACGGTAATAAGAGATGTAACTATACCAACTACAATTGCTACTACTAGTGGCTCGGTTACTTGTACTAATAGTGTAATTGCTTTACAGGGTAATTTAGCGGCTATGGATTATACCTGGACTGCCCCTGCAACTGGTGTAATATTAAGTGGTGTAAATTTACAAAACGCATCGGCGCAAGGTAATGGTACTTATACTTTAACATTATTAAATACAGCAAATAGTTGTACGTATGTTACAACTGTAGCTGCAAATTTAAATTTATTAGCGCCAACAAGCGTTTCGGCGGGCCCAACTAAAACATTAGTCTGCGGTGTACCAACGGTAACACTAACAGGTAGCGCAACCCCAACTAACGTTAATTATAATTGGTTAAACACAAGCGGTTCTATAGCTACAACAAGTAATGTTGCTGTTGGAGCGCCAGGTACTTATACGCTCGAAGCAATTAATGTAATTACTGGTTGTAAAATAATATCAACTGTACAAGTTATACAATCTGTTGGTTCGCCAACTGCAACTGTAAACGCTGTAACTGATTCGATTACTTGTATAAATAACTCTGTATTAATGGGTGTAACAATAAATCAATTAGATCCTGTAACTTACGCTTGGCCTACGGGTACTGGTATTACTGGCCCTACAAATGGCGCAACAGCAACAGCTAGTTTGGCTGGTGTTTATCAGGTTACTGTTACTAACTCACCAGGTAATAATTGTTCAATAACTTTTCCAATAACGGTTCCAATTTATACAGCAACACCGAGTCCAACAATTACACCTGCAGCTAGTATTACTTGTACTGATCCTTCTATCATTTTATCAATTAATCCAGTTGGTTCGCAATATACATATACTTGGACAGGGGTTAGTGTTTTGAGTGGTAGTAATACAACAAATCCGGTTGTAGATGCAGCAGGTAATTATTCGGTAATAGTAACAAATATTTATAGTGGTTGCACAGGTTCAACAACTGTAAATGTGCCAATTAACATTACAACGCCTTTAGTTTCAATTACAAACCCAACTGTGCAAAGCACTTGCGCCATGCCATCAGTAACAATAACTGCCAATGCAACACCAGCGGCTAATGTTACTTATAGTTGGACTGCACCAGCTGGCGGTACTTTAAACACATATACTATTTCTAACCCAATAGCTACAGGTTCGGGTATTTATACTGTGGTTGTTACAAATACTGTAAATGGATGTTTATCATCGGCTACACAAAATACAGTTGAGGTTATACCAGATACTAACGTGCCTACGTTTAGCTTAAGTAGTGCAACAGCAACTATTAACTGTACTACACCGCAACCAATAGTAAATATTTCAGGCTTATCTACATCATCTGTTAGTTTTGCTTGGACACCAACATTAGGTATAGTTGCAGGAACAGAAACAACTGCTAATCCGCAGTTTACTGCAACGGGTACTTATAGTGTTGTTGTAACAAATACGGCAACAGGATGTGCAACTAACTTAAGTTCAAATACAGTTTTAGTAACTCAAGATAATGCAGTACCTGTAATTACTTTATCAGGATCGGTAAACGATGGAACAATTACGTGTGCAGTATTGCAAATCTCAACTTCACCTACTATTACACCTAGTTCATCAAACTTAACGTATACGTGGAGCCCAAGTGTAGGCTTAGCAACATCAGCAAATCAGGCTAATGCTACATTTACAGCACAAGGCATTTACACGTTAACAGTTACAAATACGTTAACTGGTTGTGTAGCGGCTTTAAATACAGCAAGTACCTTTACTGTTTACGAAACTACAATTTTACCAACATTTACATTAGGAACAGCATCTACTGTATCTACAACGTGTGCTAATCCTAATGCTACATTAACGGCATCAAGCACTAACACAAATGCCGTGTTTGTTTGGAATACCCCCGTACCATCTGTATTAACAGGTAGCTTGCAAACAGTATCTACTCCTGGTATTTATACTTTAACGGTAACCGATGCTATTACGGGCTGTTCGAGTGTTTCAACAACTGCACAGTCTACAGTGTCTGTAGTTGCTGATGCCGGAATACCAAGTGCTACCTTAACATCAACTACCGAAACAATAACGTGTGCTAATCCTACACCTACAATTTCAACAACTGTATCAACAAACTCGGTAAATTTTGCGTGGACTCCTACTGCTGGTATTTTATCAGGAACAGAAAACACAGCAACTCCAACTTTTACTGCTATTGGCTCTTATAGTTTAGTAATTACAAATACGTTAACAGGTTGTGCAAGTGCTATAAATGCAAATGTTGTATCAATTACTGATAATACTGTTGCGCCTATTATGAGTTTAACAGCAAGTGGTTTAAATTCAGGAACATTAACTTGTTTAGTAAATTCAATAACCGTTACGCCAACCGTTACACCATTTTTAGGAGCTTATACTTATACTTGGACATCGAGTATAGGAACGTATACAAACACTGCTGCTGCAACATTTACAGCACAAGATGTTTACACGTTAACCGTAACAGATGTATTATCTGGCTGCGCATCAACCAGCACAAATGCAGCTGCAACATTTACTGTATATCAAACAAATGCAACGCCAACTATAACAATGGTTAATGCAGGAGGCAATACTGGTACTATTACTTGTACAAATACCAATGTAATTATATCGCCAACAATTACACCTAATAACGTTTCTTATACTTGGACGTCTCAGAACTCTGGCATTGTATCAACAGCAGCAAGTGTTACTTTAACAACAGCCGATGTTTATACTTTACAAGTAACTGATTTAACAACTGGTTGTGTATCTGCTAATACCAATACTGCAAGCACATTTACTGTAACTCAAAACATAATTATACCAACTGGTACAATTACGGCTACATCTACCAACAGCACAATAGGTTGTGGGGGCAGTAGCTCAACCGTTACATTAATTGGTAACGTAAGTGCTGGCGCAACGTTTACTTGGATGCCTGGTGTTGTGGTTAACCCAACAATTAGTACATCAACCGCTACCGATTATACCATTACTATTTTAGATGCAACTAATGGTTGTGTTAATACTGCTACGTTTGCAGTAGTAGGTAATACTACTGCTCCACAAAATGTAGATGCTGGCACAAGCGCTAACATACCTTGCGCAACACCTACTGTGCAATTATTAGGCACAAGTATTACTACAAATGTTAGCTTTGCTTGGGCTGGACCAAGTATTTTGTTTGGTAGTAATACAAGCACGCCTGTTATTGGTAGTGCGGGTATATATACATTAACTGTTACCGATTTAGCCTCAAATTGTACGGCTACTGATGTTATAACTGTTACACAACAAACTACACCATCGCCTGCAAGTATTACAATTAACCCAACACCAGCCGAAGGCATTGCACCATTAGCGGTTACATTTACTTGTACTAGCCCCGGAGCAACTGGCTTTACTTGGAATTTTGGTGATGGTAATACAGCATTGGGCCAAGCAACTGCTAATACATTTACACTTGGTGGCACATATGTTGCAACTGTTGTTGCAACTGGCCTGTGCGGCTCATCAACAGCTACTGTTACAATAATTGTTGAAGATGGTTTATCATTAGAAATACCAAATGTTTTTACTCCAAATAACGATGAGGTTAATGATGAGTTTACAATTAAGTCGAAAGGTGTAAAAGAAATATCATTACAAATATTTAACCGTTGGGGTCAAAAAATGATGGAATTTACAGGGCCTAAAGCAAGTTGGGATGGAAAAGCAAGTGGTGGCGAATTAGTGCCATCAGGAACTTACTTTTATTTTGTAACAGCTTTAGGGTTTGATGGAAATGAAATTAAAAAACAAGGTTCTGTTAATTTATTTAGATAAATAACGTTTGTTAAGCTTAATAAAAAAGCCTTCTGTAAATTATTACAGAAGGCTTTTTAATATTTGATAATCTTGTCTAATATTAACCGAAAAAATAGTTAGATTTCACAAAGCAAAACAATTAAAGTTGTTAATTTATTACATCGAAACCAACATATGGTATTAACACTTTAGGTATATTGATGCCATTTTCGGTTTGGTTGTTTTCTAATATACTAGCTACTATTCGTGGCAAAGCGAGTGCACTACCGTTTAAGCTATGTGCTAATTGTGTTTTACCCTCTGCATCTTTAAAACGACATTTTAATCTGTTAGTTTGAAAACTTTCAAAATTTGAAACCGAACTCACCTCTAACCATCTTTGCTGGGCGGCACTCCACACTTCCATGTCATACGTTAAGGCCGAGCCAAAACTCATGTCGCCACCACAAAGTTTTAATGTACGAAATGGTAATTCTAATTCTTTTAATAAATTGGCAACATACTCACGCATGGTTTCTAATGTATTGTAACTTTCATCGGGATGGGCAATTTGTACTATTTCAATTTTATCAAATTGATGCAAACGATTTAATCCACGCACATCTTTGCCATAACTTCCAGCTTCTCTGCGAAAGCAAGGGGTGTAGCCGCAATTTTTAATTGGCAAATCGCTTCCTTTTAAAATTACATCGCGGTACATATTGGTTATAGGAACTTCGGCAGTTGGTATTAAATATAAATCATCTATTTGGCAATGGTACATCTGCCCTTCTTTATCTGGTAATTGACCTGTACCATAACCACTATCTGCATTTACTAATATTGGCACCTGTACTTCGTTGTAGCCAGCTGCAGTTGCTTTATCTAAAAAATAATTAATTAAACCACGTTGCAACCGAGCTCCTTTGCCTTTGTATACCGGAAACCCTGCCCCTGTTAATTTAACACCTAATTCAAAATCAATTAAATTATATTTAGTTGTTAAATCCCAATGGGGTTGCGCTCCTGCATGCAAGTTAGGTTTTGTTCCAAATTCGTATGTTGTTAAATTATCTTCGGGTGTTTTACCCAAAGGCACAGTTAGGTGCGGTGTGTTTGGAACTGTTACTAAAATCGAATAAATTTCTTGTTCAATTGTTTTATAACTCTCGTCTAATTTTTTTTCAGATAATTTTAAATCGGCTGTTTTAGCTTTTAATATTTCGGCATCTACTTTATTGCCAGCCTTCATTAATTCACCAATTTGTTTTGCTAAATTATTTGCTTCGGCTTTAATTTCGTCGGCTTGTTTTTGAGTTGCTTTACGTTTATTGTCTAACTCAATAACAGAATCGATAATAGATTCGGCATTTTTAAAGTTTTTTATTGCTAATCGTTTTAAAACGTCTTCCTTATTTTCTCTTATATAATTGAGTTGTAACATAAATTTTATTTTTAAAATAGTGCTATAAATTATTGGTATTAAAACAAAAAGCCTATCTCGGAAAAACCAAGACAGGCTGTTTAAAAAATGCTGTTAAGGTTTATTATGCTTGTGCAGGCACAACCGAAACATAAGATCTATCGTTTCTTTTCTTTTTAAAAACAACTTTTCCATCAGTTAAAGCAAATAAAGTATGGTCTTTACCAATACCTACATTTTCTCCTGGATTATGTTTTGTACCTCTTTGGCGAACAATAATGTTACCAGAAATACAAGCCTGACCACCAAATATTTTAACGCCTAAACGCTTACTGTGTGATTCGCGACCGTTGTTTGTGGAGCCTGCTCCTTTTTTATGTGCCATTTTGTTATATTTTTAATTTATAGTTATGAGTTTTAAGTATATGTTTTTATTAAAAACTAAACACTTACAACTTAAAATTAGTTATTACTCTGCTGTTTTTTTTGCAGCTTTTTTTGCTGGTGCTTTTTTTGCAGTAGCCTTTTTAGCTGGTGCTTTTTTCTCAGCAACTACAACAGTTTCTGTTTTAGTAGTTGGGTTACGATGACTTGGTGGTAAAGTTTTACGTACAGCTTTTTCAGCAGTTAACTCTTCTTTAACCGATTCGCCTTTGCTTAAAATGCCTTGAATTAAGATTTGAGTTAAGTGTTGACGGTGGTTATTCCATTTTTGGTAACCTTTACGTCTTAATTTTTTAAACACGATAACTTTATCGCCTTTTAAGTGTTCGATAATAGTAGCAGATACTTTTGCACCTTCTACTGTTGGGCTACCAATAGAAATTTTCCCTTCGTTTTCAATTAAAAAAACTTTGTCAAATTCTACCTTTGCACCTTCGTTAGCATCTAGGCGGTGAACGTAAACTTTATTGCCTCGTTCCACTTTAAATTGTTGCCCTGCTATTTCTACAATTGCATACATTGGTTGTTAAATTTAAATTGTTAATAATTTTTTAAGATGGCAAAGATAGGTGTTTTTTCTAGTTGTCAAAATTTTTGAGGTTTTTTTATAAAATTAAATCTGCTTTTAGTTTTTTTAGTCGAATTAATAAGCCAAACAGCCCCAATTATTATTAAAACAGCCAGTAATTGCATTATGTTAATAGTTTCTCCATCAAAAACCCCCCAGCCAATGGCAACAACAGGTATTATGTAAGTGCAACTTGCCGCAAATAATGTACCCGATAATTTAATAAGTGTGTTATACATAACAACCGATAAGGCCGAACCCACAATTGCTAAAATACCTATATATCCTAATGAAACTAATCCTTGTGGGTTTTTTGTTGCGTGAGCTATTACATCTGTAAATCCAAATAAATAAACGGCGGCAATTGGCCCAATTAATGTAAACGACCAAGTTGTTGCCTTAAACGAATCTATATCGCTTAAATATACTTTCATACCATTAACACTAATAGCATAACATAAGGTTGCTGCCGCTACAAGTAAACTATAATTTATATTTTTTGAAGTATCGTTTGTGTCGTTAAATAATATTAGGGCTATAGCTCCAAAAAAACCAATGGTAATGCCAATAACTTGTTTTTTTTCAACTTTTTGATTATAAATTAAATATCCAATTAATACTGTAAATAAAGGTGTTAAGGCATTTAACATTCCTGTTAAACTACTACTAATTTGAGTTTCGGCTTTTGTAAATAAAAATGCGGGAATTAAATTGCCAAATACGCCCATTAATAGTAAGCCTTTTAAGTATTTTTTTAAGTTTATGTTATAAAATTTAAATAAAAAAGGAAGCATAAATGCCGATGCTATAGTTATGCGTAAGCCAGCTACCTCGTCACTTGTAAAAGCAATTAAACCTTTTTTCATTAAGATAAAAGAACTTCCCCAAACTAACGAAAGTGTGATAAGTATTAACCACGATTTTAACTTGCTACTCATTTTATTTTTTTTCAAATGTAGTTTTAAACAACATATATTTAGTAAGTAGCTGAAATTAAATAGTTAAAAAAATTTTTGTTTGGCATAAAATTTGTATTTTTGCGATTCTGAAAATTGACTTATTAACAATAAACAAACAAAAAAACAATATGAAAACTAGTATTAAATCGTTAATAGTAGCATCTAGCTTAGCTTCTGGTGCTATATTGGCTCAAGAAACAATGGACTTAAAAGTTTCTGCCTCTGTTCCCCCTACATTTTATCATCAAGTAAACTTAGCAGGCGGTTTTTCAAATGCTAATGGCGCAACTGTTGATTTATTTGCTAAAAACGGAAAAGACATCGTTTCTATTCCAAATAACTACGTTGGAACACAAGATGCAGCTGTAGGCGATAATTATTTTGGTTTAATTACATATTATGGTACAGGTAGCTTTAGTGTTAAAAAAGCTGTTGAATCTAGATTATCTGATTTTTCATCGGACGATGTTGTTAATTATGGTGAATTTTTACAAGCTACTTTACCAAGTAATTTAACGGCTGGTAAAGAATACGAAGTATCAATTAAAGTAAGTTTAGCTGATAATGCTGGCTTTGCAACATCTGGTTGGGGCGCTTATTTTGCGGATAAAGCAGTGAGCGAATCTAAAAACATGCGTTTAACTGTTACTCCTCAAGTTTCTTTTTCAGAAATGGTTAAAGATAAAAGTGGGTGGACAGAGTTAAAAGCTAAATTTAAAGCTACTGGTTCTGAAAAATTTATGACTGTTGGTTGTTTTAACAGCGGTTACAAATCAGAAAACATTGGAGGTGGTAAAGGTTTTGCTGCAAATAAAGCATATTATTATGTAACAGCATTAATGGTTACCGAAATTGCAATGGATAGAGACAAAGATGGTATTTTAGACAAAGATGATAAATGCCCAGATGTACCAGGTTTAGCAAATTTTGCTGGTTGCCCTGATACTGATGGTGATGGCGTTCAAGACAGCGAAGATACTTGCCCTACTGTAGCAGGTTTAGCTAACTTTAAAGGTTGTCCTGATGGAGATAATGATGACATACAAGATAGCGAAGATAAATGTCCTACTGTTGCTGGAACTGTTTCTAACAAAGGTTGCCCAGAAATGAAAGTTGACAAAAAAGCACAAGATATTTTCACAAAAGCAATGTCTGGTATTCAATTCGAATCTGGTAAAGATGTAATTAAGAAAACATCTTATAGTATTTTAGATAACGTAGTTTCTGTATTAAAAGAAAATCCAACTTGGTTTACAACGGTTGAAGGTCATACTGATAACGTAGGTGATGCAGGTAAAAATAAAACATTATCTGATAAACGTGCAGCTGCTGTTAAAAAATATTTAACTGATAAAGGTGTAAATGGTGCTATGTTAAATTCGGTAGGTTATGGTATTGAAAAACCAATTGCTGATAATGCTAAACCAGCAGGGCGCGCTAAAAATCGTCGTGTTGAATTTAAAGTAACTTATGCTCAATAGTAATTAATTAAGTGATTTAAAAAAACCGAATCGGGTAACTGATTCGGTTTTTTTGTTAGTTAATTTTTTAGTTTAATGAAAAACAGAATTAATATTCTGATTTTTACTTAAACCTAATTTTTGACGAATTGTTGATGCTAATATATTAATCGCAACCGTATTTTCGCCACCAAGCGGCACAATAATATCGGCATATCGTTTAGTGGGTTCAATAAATTGTTCGTGCATTGGCTTTACTGTATCTACATATCTATCTAAAGTTTGCTCTACACTTCGTCCTCTTTCAATAATATCGCGTTTAATAACGCGCAATAAACGCTCGTCTGATGGTGCATCAACAAATACTTTAACATTGCAAATGTTTCTTATCCGTTCGTCCGAAAACAATAAAATACCTTCTATTAAAATCACTTCTTTACTTTGTACATTAATCGTTTCGGATGAACGAGTACACGTAATGTATGAATAGGTTGGTTTTTTAATATCATTACCGTTTTTTAATTCGTTGATGTGATTATACAATAAATCAAACTCAATAGAATCTGGATGATCGAAATTGATATGTTTTCGCTCATTTAAAGGTATATTAGAATTATCTCTGTAATACGAATCTTGTGAAAGTATAACAACATGATTGGCAGGTAAAATATTTAATATTTTATTTACAACAGTAGTTTTGCCCGAACCTGTACCGCCACATATACCAATAATTAACATAATAGATTTGAAAAAATATAATGTAAAAATAGTAAATTTTCATTAAGGTTTACTTTTGATTAAATCAAAATTTGGGTAAAGTGTTTTGTTTTTTAATAACTCTCAATAGCTTTTATTTAATATTGTTAATTAAATTTTAAATAAAATTCATAAACTATCAATGGTAAATCTTAAAATCGTGTAACTAAAACTTTAAAAGCAATGCAGCAATTAATTGAGTGTGTCCCAAATTTTTCGGAAGGTGTTAACTTAACTATCATTAAAGAAATTACAACTGAAATTGAATCGGTTGTAGATGTTAGACTACTAAACGTTGACCCAGGAAAAGCAACAAATAGAACAGTTGTTACTTTTGTTGGTCCGCCACAAGCCGTTATTAACGCTGCATATTTAGCAATTAAAAAAGCGGGCGAATTAATAGATATGAGTAAACATAAAGGCGAACATCCACGAATGGGTGCAACCGATGTGTGCCCACTTATACCAATTGCAAATATTACAATGGCTGAGTGTGTTAAATGGGCAAAGGTATTAAGCGAGCGTGTGGCTAATGAGTTACTAATACCTGTTTATTTATATGAAGATGCTCAAGCAAATAAAAATAGATCAAATTTATCGGTTATTAGAGCTGGCGAATACGAAGGCTTTTTTAAAAAAATAAAACTACCCGAGTGGAAACCTGATTTTGGGCCAACGGAATATGACGTTAAACGTGGCGCTACAGTAATTGGCGCCCGCGATTTTTTGGTGGCTTATAATGTAAATCTAAACACTACATCAACACGCAAAGCAAACTCAATTGCGTTTGATGTTAGAGAAGGCGGGCGTGTAAAGCGTGAGGGCGATTCGATAAACGGAAAAATTGTAATGGATGCAAACGGAAACCCACTTTCTGTGCCAGGCACCTTAAAATCTGTAAAAGCAATTGGTTGGTTTATTGAGGAATATGGAGTAGCGCAAATATCAATGAATTTAACCAACATTAATATAACACCACTTCACATTGCATTTAACGAAGTTTGTAAAAAAGCAGCCGAACGAGGTATTCGTGTTACCGGTTCGGAGTTAGTAGGCTTAGTACCATTAAAAAGCATGTTAGATGCTGGCAACTATTTTTTGCAACAACAGCAACGTTCTGTGGGTGTATCAGAAAAAGAACTGATTAAAATTGCTGTAAAAACAATGGGTTTAGATGAGTTAACACCCTTTAAACCCGAAGAACGTATTATAGAATATTTACTAAAAAACAAAGCAGATAGCAAATTAGTGAGTATGAATTTGCTAGATTTTGCAGATGAAACAGCAAGCGAAAGTCCTGCGCCAGGCGGTGGTTCTATTGCTGCGTATGTTGGCTCACTGGGTATATCGCTAGCAACTATGGTAGCAAATTTATCATCACATAAAAAAGGATGGGATGATAGATGGGAAGAGTTTAGTAATTGGGCAGAGAAAGGACAAGCTATAAAAAACGAATTAAATAAATTAGTTGATTTAGATACCGTAGCTTTTAATAACATAATGCAAGCTTTTAGTTTACCTAAAGTAACCGACAACGAAAAATTAATTAGAAAAGAGGCTATTCAACTTGCCACAAAATATGCTATTGAAGTGCCATTTAAAGTTATGCAACTATCTTACCAAAGCTTAACTATTATTAAAGCAATGGCAGAGGTCGGCAACCCAAATTCGGTTTCAGATGCGGGCGTAGGTGCTTTGTGTGCTCGCACTGCTATTATGGGTGCCTTTATGAATGTTCGTATTAACGCAATAGGTTATGATGATAAAGCTTTTGTAAACGATATAATTATAAAAGGAAAAGAGATAGAAGTAAATACAATTGCTAAAGAAACTGAAATATTACAAATAGTTAATGCTAAAATAGGAATATAATATTTTATAAACTATAAATGAGTTTTACCTCAATAGTATTTAATTTTTTAAAAAGCAAAACAGAATATATTTTGTTTTGCTTTTTTACTTGTTTAGCATTTTTAACCGTTAATAAATATGGCATAACGGTTGATGAAGCTCAACAACGTTATATGGGTTTTGTTTGTGGCGATTATGTTTTTAAAAACAATTTATATTACTTATCGTTTCCTGATAACGACCACGGTGTTGTGGTTGAATTACCACTTGTAATTATTGAACGTGTTTTTAATTTTACTGACACTCGAACTATTTTTTTAATGAGGCATTTTGTTTGCCACCTATTTTTTTTAGTAAGCGCTGTTTATTTTTTTAAATTGATTATCCTTTTATATAACAACAAAACACTTGCAGTGCTTGGTTTTTTGTTTTTAGTAATTAATCCGGTTATTTATTGCCATTCTTTTTTTAACTCAAAAGATATCCCTTTTTTATCAATGTATATCATCTGTTTTTATCAAATAGCACTAGCGTTTACACATAAAAAAATGCATCAATTTATAATACTTGGTTTACTATCGGGATTATTAATAGATATACGAATTATGGGAATTTTAATTATACCCATTGTATGTTTTTTTATAACGATTGAAAATCTTGTTAACTGCAATACTTACAACAATTTAAAACAAAACATAAAAACTTGCGTTGTTTATGTTATAAGTTCATTGTTTTTTACCATTGCATTTTGGCCTATTTTATGGAAACACCCAATTAATAATTTTGTTAGAATTTTTACCAAAATGGCACAATTTAATTTGGTAAGTATCGTAAACTATAGAGGTAGTTTTCATTTAACAACAAACATACCGTGGCACTACATGCCTACTTGGTTTTTTATTAATAACCCAATTATGTATTTATTTTTTGGATTATTTGGATGCCTATTAGTAGTTTACGTAAGTGCAAAAAACTTTAAAGCAAGTTTTAATAATTTACTATTAAAAAATAATTTAATATACGTGTGTGCCTTTTTATTGCCTGTTTTTATTGTAATAATACTACACTCGGTTGTATATGATGGCTGGCGACATTTGTTTGCCATTTATCCACCATTTATTTTGTTGAGCATTTATTTTTTAAATAAAATTTTACAAACTAAATTTAAAACAACTGCAATTATTACATCGTTATTATCTGTTAGTTTTGTGGCAATATTTATGATTTTAAATTTTCCGTTTCAGCATGTATATTTTAATCAATTGGTATCGTTACGTAATAACGAGTACATTAAAAAAAACTATGAAATGGATTATTGGGGAGCCAGTTCAAAACAAGCGTTAGAATATATTTTAGATCACGATAGTTCTAAAAGCATTACTATTTATTCAACAAACTCGGGAACTTTTAATAATATAAAAATATTATTTAGCCATCAAAAAGCACGCTTGCATTATGTGTACAATATTAAAAATGCAGATTATTTTATTACAGATTATAGGTGGCACCCTTCAAATTATACTTCAAAAAAGTTAACCGAAATTAAATCGTTTACGGTGTTAAACAATAAAATTTGCACTATTTTTAAAGTGCAAAAACAACCTTAATGCAAAATTCAAAACACTAAAAAGTAAATCAAAATAGCCAAATATATCCTATCTTTGCACTCTTAAAAAAAACCACACACTATGTTTGATAATTTATCTGATAAGCTAGACAGAGCCCTTAAAACACTTAAAGGCCAAGGTAAAATAACCGAAATTAATGTTGCCGAAACTTTAAAAGAAGTTCGAAAAGCTTTGCTAGATGCCGATGTTAACTATAAAGTTGCAAAAACATTTACCGATACAATTAAAGAAAAAGCATTTGGGCAAAATGTGTTAACAGCCCTATCGCCTAGCCAATTATTAGTAAAAATTACGCACGATGAGCTAACCCAATTAATGGGTGGGCAAATGGAAGAGATTTTTTTAGGAGGTAATCCAACTATTATTTTAATGAGCGGTTTGCAAGGTTCGGGTAAAACAACCTTTACTGGTAAACTAGCAAATTTTTTAAAAACCAAAAAAGGTAAAAAACCATTATTAGTAGCTTGTGATGTTTATAGGCCAGCTGCCATAAAACAATTACAAGTTTTGGGCGAGCAAATTGGAGTAGATGTTTTTGCAAACGAAGAAGAAAAAAATCCAATAAAAATTGCACAAGCAGCCATACAGCAAGCTAAAGAAAACGGAAACAGTGTTATTTTAATTGATACTGCTGGCCGATTGGCGGTTGATGAGCAAATGATGAACGAAATTGCCGATTTAAAAGCAGCCATTAAGCCAACCGAAATTTTATTTGTGGTAGATGCAATGACTGGGCAAGATGCCGTTAATACCGCAAAAGCATTTAACGATAGGTTAGATTTTGATGGCGTTATATTAACTAAATTAGATGGCGATACACGCGGTGGAGCAGCCCTATCTATAAAATCGGTTGTAAATAAACCAATTAAATTTATTGGTACTGGCGAAAAAATGGAAGCCTTGGATATTTTTTATCCAGAGCGTATGGCCGATCGTATTTTGGGAATGGGCGATGTTGTATCATTGGTAGAGCGGGCGCAAGAGCAATTTAGTGAGGAAGAGGCTCGAAAATTATCTAAAAAAATAGCCAAAAATCAGTTCGATTTTAACGATTTTTTAGGTCAGCTACAACAAATTAAAAAAATGGGTAACATTAAAGATTTAATGGGTATGATTCCTGGAGTTGGAAAAGCCATTAAAAATGTTGATGTAGATAATGATAGTTTTAAAGGTATTGAAG
>JAYSUQ010000108.1:0-14292 GCA_043718985.1 Bacteroidota bacterium
AACCACCAAAACAGCTAATGAACTTAAAATCTTCGCCAGCAAAATCAATGGTCAATTTGCATCGGAATCAGGTGGTCAATTTAATCGGAATATGCAGCACAACATACATTTTATTTGAGGTTTAATTGTTTCTTAAATATTTTCATTATCCTTTTTTACAAAAAAATGTTACAATAACTGATATTACTGATGTTTTTTAAAACTGAAAATAAATAAATGGCTGCATGTTACCACTTATTAATTGGTAAATACAAAGCACGCTTATCACTGTAACAGCACTCATTATTGGCAATGGCAGCTCGGCAAATCCCAATCGGTATTTTTCCTTAACTCTTTCGGGTATCCAATGTATTAAATAACCAATAGCTATAACCATAAACACAATCCAATATCCTTTTATAATGCCAAAGGTTAATGCAAATCCTAAATGATTTTGAACACGATCAAAAAGTGTAATAACGGTATCGAGGTTACTGCTTCTAAAAAAAATACGAGTAAAACTAATAAAAGAAAGTGTTATAAATACAGTTAAAGCTTTTACCCAAAATGAATTGTTATTTTTAAATGGTGATATGCTTAGCCAAAGTTTATGTACTATTAACCCCACACCATTTAAACCACCCCAAATTATAAATAGCCACGAACTACCGTGCCAAAAGCCACCTAACAGCATTGTAATTAATAAATTAATGTTTGTATTAATACTCTGTTTAATTTTTGGGAAAAAATAAATCAACACTAAAACAACAATTGCTAAAAACAAAAACAGTAACAATAAAAATAGCTTGCCGGTTAATAGCACCATTACAAGTGCTAAAAAACTAATGCAAATATAAGAACCTACCGAGCCAGCTTTGTTGCCACCTAATGGTATGTACAAATAATCTTTTAACCAGGTTGATAGAGATATGTGCCAACGTTGCCAAAACTCACTCACGTTTTGTGCCTTGTAAGGCGATTTAAAATTTGTTTTTAAACGGTAACCTAATAGTAGTGCAATGCCAATTGCAATATCGGTATAGCCACTAAAATCGGCATATATTTGAAGTGAGTAGCCGAAAATTCCAAAAATAGTTTCTACACCCGAGTAATAGGTGGGACTATCAAAAATACGATCTATATAATTTACAGCAATATAATCGGCCATAGTTTTTTTTGTTAACCCATTTAATATCCAAAACACTGCAAATCCAAATTCTTTGCGGGTTAAATTATAGGGCTGATAAATTTGATGTAAAAACTCGTTGGCTTTTACAATTGGGCCCGCAACTAAATGAGGAAAAAAACAAACAAAAAAACCATAATCAAAAACAGATTTAACAGGTTCAATTTTTTTGCGATACATATCAATTGTATATGATATTGACTGAAAGGTAAAAAAAGAAATGCCAACAGGTAAAACTAATTTATCTATAGGGTCTTTAGTATTAAATGCGGTGTTGGTAAATTCCGAAAAATAATTAAAAAAATGAATGTCTGCATTAGCAATTTGATTTGCACTTTCTACAAAAAAATAAGCGTATTTAAAATAGCATAATAATCCTAAATTTAAAATCATACTTATCGTTAAGTACATATTTTTTTTATAGGTTGAATTGGTTTTATAAATTAACTTACCCCAATTATAATCACTAATAATTGTAAAAATTAATAGCACTAAAAAAACGCCACTTGTTTTGTAATAAAAAAATAAGCTAACTGCCAATAAAAAAAAGGTACGTAATGTGTTTTTTTTATAAACCAACAAATACACTAAAAGTACCAACGTAAAAAATCCCCAAAAATATAATTGAGTAAATATAATAGGTTCGCCTTTTGTAAAAAGTAAATAAGATGTTATATGTTGCAATATGTTATCCATTTTTTAACATAACGTTATTTACTTACTGTTGTAATTATAGCTACGCTCAATAGCATCAAACATTAATGTTGATAGTATGTTGTAGCCTTTGCCATTAAAATGTACTTTATCTTTATTAGCTAAGCCAACCTTGTACCATTTATAAATGCTTTTATAACCACCCATAACCGCATACACATCATAAACTGCCGCATTGTGTTTATCTAACAGTTCAAAAATGGCTTGTTGCGCTATAACGGTTCGCTTGTTAGGTATTTTACGGCGAATGTAATTATCGGTAGTAGTAGTAAATAAAATCGCAACGTTTGGCGTTACTAATTTTATCATCGAAATTAAACTATCGTAGTTTGCTTTAAAAGTTCCTTTATTAAAATTAGCGCCTTGCGTATCATTAACGCCTAACGAAAAAATAACCAAATCGGGCGGTAATGTTTTTAGCTCGCTTACAAAATTAGAACACCGTAAAAACGAATTGCTACTAGCGCCATTAACTCCCATAGATGCATAATAAATACCTGCGTTTGAGCTTTCAATGCTAAAGCCTCTAAGCATAAAATTTTCAGTTGTCGAATCTTTTTTTATCAATGTAAAGTTAATTGAGTCTATGTTGTTTTCAAATACAAATTCGCTGTAACCTTTTTCTTTAAAATCTTTTTTAATAAAATGATATGTTGTTTGAGGGCTTAATCCAAATTCAAAACTTGCATTAAAATTATGATACACCCTAACCGAATTAAAATTTTTGTGATGAGTGTTAGTGTTTAGTTTAAAACCAAATGTATTTGCGCTGTCGTTTGTAATTACAGCCATCCCTGCCATCCCTAGGTCTTCGCACATTTCTTTATTTAAAGCGCAGCGGCAACGTTGCCAGTTACCATTTGTAAACGATGAATAAAAGTGTGGGCTGTTAGTTTTGGCAATTTTAAAAGGAAAAACAAACAAGCCTCCACCTGTTGTTTTACTCAATTTTTGAAAACCATTTATTAATGTTTCGCTCCAAAAACCAGCTTGTATGTGAGAGCCTCCAAAGTGTGCGATTGTAACTTTATTACGCTCACCCGTTTTTAACCCCTCAATTTTTTTATAAAAATTTAGAAACGCACTACTGTCTTTGCTAAAATACAATTTATTTTTTTCAATATTTATAAACGATGGAACCTGTGCAAATAATGATGAACTGTAAACAATGGTTGCAAAAATAATAAGTTTAAAAAAACTATTGTTTTTATTTTTAATCTTATTTAATAATCTAGATACTTTTACTTTACACACAGTTTAATTATAATTTTAATTTGTAAGCATTATAATCGTTAATTAAAGAGCTGTATAAAAGCACTGCAATTTTGCGTGCGCCACCCGAACTAAAATGTATGTAATCTTTTGCGGCTACACCCTGTTCAACCCACGATAACATACTGTTGTAGCCACCCATGCAATCATACATGTCAAAAAAAGCACAGTCTGTATCAAAGGCCGATTTTTTAATTGCATCTCTCAAGTTTTCAAGCTGTGGATGTGTTTGGTAATCGGCACCTATTTTCACACTCATATCGGCTGGTCCAATAATTAAAATAGAAGCTTGTGGCGCTAATTTTTTAATTGTGTTAATTTGAGATTTTAACCAATAGCCATAGCTAACCGCATCTGCATCGGTTTTAATTGCAGGTAACGCATTACCACCAAATTGTAGTATAATTAATTTAGTGTTTAAATAATCGTAAAATGTTTTTAATTGGTTAAAATTAATTTGATTAAAAAACGTACCCGAACTACCTCTTAACCCCATATTATCAAGCATTATCCCTTTTTCACCTTCAAGCGATGCGGCATAAAAATCGGGGCTATCTTTACCCTTAAATTTAAATTCGTGCAACAACGCAGGTTGATTTAAGTTGTACTCTTTAATGTTAAATGTACCACCCGCTGTTAACGAATCGGCATTATTAAAAGTGCCATTTTCGTAAAATTCGGCGTAAGTTTTTGTTTGAGCTCCGCCATAAAATAATTTTAATTTTTTAAATGCTGCTGCTTTAGCCCCACCATTTTTTGTTGTAACAATTTTTATCCAAGCTTCTTTGTAGGGTGTTGTATCGCTAACAATGTTTGGCAATTTAAACCGTGTAATGTGAGCCAATAATCCAAAATTAGAGTGTTTAATTCGTTTATCTTTTCCGGCAAACACGCCGTATCTATCCCACGTATCGCTCCAACTCATTTTATTTACAACACTTGGGGCAACTGGCATAAATGATACCATACCTGGGCCTTGACCCCCAAACTGTGTTTGTAATTTTAACCGTAGGTAATCACTAAACCTGTCGCCTTCAATTTGCGAATCGCCATAGTGCAATATCCGAATACTTTTATCTTGATCATTTAAATTGACTAATGCACTAAAAAAATTAGACATCGCACTTTTTGTAGCATTTTTATACTGAATGTTTGTAATTAATTTTACAATACTATCCTTTACTTTAACATCTGATTGCGCTTTTGCATTAACAATAGTATTGTTTTCAATTGCTCTATCTTCTGCATCTGATAAAGCAATAATTTTAGAAATATCGGTTTTTGGTTTAACCTTAGTTTTAAAAAGCGAATTGTAGGTAGGAAAGTTTAACGTAATTTTTGGTGTTACTGCAATTCCTTTTTCAGGAAAAACAAAACTAATTGCACCTAGCATAAAAAAAGTAAATGCTAAAAATAATAAAGTATGAAGTGGTTTGTGCATTTTAGGCAATTTGCAAAAAACTTTTACTCTTAATTTAAAGCGAGCCAATTAGTTTTTCACAATGTAATGTATATAGTGTTTTTTTGAAATTTTGATTAAAAAAAACAATACCTAACAACTGTTTTTTTATCAAAAATGTTGTAAATTAGCCATCCTTATACTAATTATTAAGCTAAAAAAAATGAATATTACTAAAAAAGACATTAACGCGTTAAACGCAGAGTTAAGTATAACTGTAGCTGCAACCGATTACGAAGTAAAAGTTGAAAATGCTATAAAAAACGTGCAAAAAAAAGCAAGTATGCCTGGTTTCAGAGCTGGAAAAGTGCCTGTTGGTTTAATTAAAAAGCAACACGGTAAATCTATTTTAGTTGATGAAGTAAATAAAATTTTAAACGAAAATTTATACAAATACATTAACGAAAATAAATTAGAAATTTTAGGAAATCCTATCCCTAAAGAAAACAGCACTATTGATTTTGACAATCAAACAGAGTGGACATTTAACTACGATTTAGGATTAAGTCCTCAGTTTGATGTAAAATTAGATAACACGCATTCGTTTGTTTATAACACAGTTAAAATTGATGATGAGTTAATTGAAAAATATTTGAAAGACGTAAAACGTAACTATGGCAAGCCATCTAACCCCGAGGTATCAACTTTAACCGATGTTTTGTATATTGATATAGTTGAATTAGATGAAGAAAATAACATTGTTGCTGGCGGCGTATTTAAATCTACAAGCATTGGCATTGATCGTTTAAAAAACACTGCTGCGCAAGCAAAATTAACTGGTGTAAAAATAGATGACAAAATTATTATAAGCGCAAATGAGTTGTACGATTCGGCTGTTGATAAATCTATATCGTTAGGTATTGATAAAGAAATTGCCGAAACTTTTACTGCTAATTTACAATTAACGGTTCGCAACATTGCTCGTATGGAAGACGCCGAACTAAACCAAGAATTATTTGATAAGTTATATGGAGCAGGTAACATTACAACGTTAGATGCATTTAAAGAAAAAATTAAAGGCGAATTGGTATTAATGTTTGCGCAAGATACCGATCGTAAATTTTTTGAAACAGTTGAAACAACTTTAATTGAAAAATTAAACATACAATTGCCTGATGATTTTTTGAAAAGATGGTTATTAGCAGTTAACGAAAAACCAATTTCTAAAGAGCAACTAGAGCAAGAATACCCTTCGTATGCAAAATCCATGCAATGGAAATTAATTGAAAATAAAATAATTAAAAATAACAACATTGCCGTTACAATTGATGAGGCTAAAGATGAAGCAAGTAATTATGTTCGTTCTCAATTTGCTCGCTACGGGCAAGCTCCCGAAGAAACTGAAGTTGCAAAAATTGTTGATGGTATTTTAGCAAAAGAACAAGAGGCTCAAAAAATATTTGAAGGCTTATACAGCAAAAAAGTATTAGATGTTTTAAAAACAAATTGCACTTTAGAAACTAAAGAAATTAGCTACAACGAATTTTTTGGAGTTAGTAATTAATTTTAAATTCACATTACCATTTAAACCATTCGTAATTAAAACGAATGGTTTTTTGTTTTATAAAACCCTGCTATTACTAATTAAATAGTTTAATTTAATAACGGCATAATACCATTAGCTTTTATAAATTAGTTTAACGTTAGAGTTGTCTTTTCGGGCGTAGTCGGGAACTAAAATAAAACACCTCGACTACGCTCGATGGGACAATTAGACTGTATAATATTAGCTAATCGTATAACTTAAAAAAATTCCCTACAAACACACAACTGTTAATTAGTATTTTTTTAATTTTTAATTTTCAATTGTGTTTAAACGTATTTTTAGTATTGAAATATTAAATAAAACTGTGAGCAATAAAACAACATCTCAAAAACTTAAAACATCATCAGTTACTGTTATTATTAGCTTAGCGCTAGTGTTGTTTATGTTGGGTTTGTTAGGGTTAATAATTATTAATGCCAATAAATTATCAACTCATATTAAAGAAAACATTGGATTTCAAATTGTTTTAAAAGATACAACATCGCAAGCCGAACTAGATAATTTGCGCCAAGAGTTAAGTTCATCTGTTTATAGCAAAGAGGTTAATTATATTAGTAAGGCCGATGCTGCAAAAAAATTACAACACGATTTGGGCGAAGATTTTGTTGCTTTTTTAGGATACAACCCACTTTTATCGGCACTTGATGTAAAGTTAAATTCGGATTACGCTAACGTGGATAGCCTTGCAAATTTCGAAAAACAGATTTTGCAAAAACATTTTGTTAAAGAGGTTATCTATCATAAAGACATGATAAAGCAAGTAAACAGTAACGCAAAAATTATAAGTTTATATATTTTAATTTTTAGTAGTTTACTATTAATTGTTGCCATTGCATTAATTAATAATACCATTCGTTTATCAATTTATGCTAAACGGTTTTTAATACGTACTATGTATTTAGTTGGCGCTACACAAAGTTTTATTTGCAAGCCCTTTATTTTTAAAGGAATACAACAAGGCATTGTTGCAGGAGTTTTAGCCGGATTTTTATTGGCAGCATTTTTAGCATTAAGCACACGCTACATACCCGATTTGTTGCAATTACAAGACCCTAACTTATTAGTAATTTTATTTAGCGGTATTGTACTACTTGGTGTAATTATATCGGGTTTAAGTGCAACGCTATCTGTTAGGCGTTATTTAAAATTAAAAACCGACGATTTATATTTGTAATAGTTTACTCTAAAGCTTACAAATTATTTCGGCCGCCTTTTCAAGCGTTTCATTTTTTTTAGCAAAACAAAAACGCAATAATTGCTGTTGCTTTTTATTAGTATAAAAAACTGATAATGGTATTGCGGCTAATTTATTTTCGGCAGTTAATTTAATGGCAAAATCAACATCGGTTTGATTTGTTATGTTTTTATAATTAAGTAACTGAAAATAAGTACCCGAGCAAGGCTCTAAAATAAAACGCGAAGGCGTTATTAATTTTCTAAAATAATCTCGTTTAGTTTGATAAAATAAATGTAAATCTTTATAAACCGTTTTGTCTTTTAAATAATTTGCCAAAGCCATTTGTAGTGGATGATTTACGCTAAACACTAAAAACTGATGCACCTTTCTAAACTCTGCCATTAACTCTTTTGGGGCAGCAACATAACCTATTTTCCAGCCAGTGGCATGTATGGTTTTACCAAACGATGACACAATAACTGATTGTGATGCTAATTGTTTAAACCTTGCAATACTTTGGTGTGGCAACCCATCAAAACACATGTGCTCATAAACCTCGTCGCTAATTACAATAATGTTTGTGCCTGCAACTATTTTTTGTAACTCTAATAAATCAGTTTCCGTAAGCGTTGTGCCACTTGGGTTATGGGGCGAGTTAATTATAATTAGCTTTGTTTTAAGTGTAATGGTTTGCTTTACCTGCTCCCAATTAATAGTAAAGTTTGGATAAGTTAATGTAATTGGTTTTACAATACCTCCGTTAACTTCAATGGCTGGTATGTAGCAATCGTAACACGGTTCAAATACAATTACCTCATCACCTTTATTTACAAAAGCGGCTATACTTGTAAAAATACCTTGTGTTGCGCCCGCAGTAACTGTAATTTCGGTATCGGCGCTATAGTGTGCATTGTAACTTGTATGTATTAACTCACTTATTTGCTCACGTAAAGCCAAAACGCCTGGCATTGGTGCGTATTGGTTATAATTAGTTGCGTATTTTAATACTTGCTCTAGTAATTTAGCATCACATTCAAAATCTGGAAAACCTTGCGAAAGGTTAATTGCATTGTGTTGGCTCGCTAATGCACTCATTACCGAAAAAATAGTTGGCCCAACATGTGGCAATTTTGAATTTATTTGCATTTTTTGAAAAATTTTATGCCAAGTTGCTAAAAAAATCTTATTTTTGCTACCCTAAATAAGATTATTAAAATCTTATTTAGAAAAATGGTCCTGTGGCCGAGTGGTTAGGCACAGCTCTGCAAAAGCTGCTACTCCAGTTCGAACCTGGACGGGACCTCAAAAAAACCCTCTTCATAATATATCTGAAGAGGGTTTTTTAATTTTAAAATTATGCCGTTAATAAACCATTTATCTACCATCATAGCAATTAGCGATGCGCTAGAAACTAAATTAAAATCGATATCAGTTAAACTAACCTTTAAAAAAAACGATATTATTTTAAAAACAGACGAACGTTGCAACGATTTATATTTTATTGAAAAAGGATTGATAAGAGGTTATTATTATTTAGATGGTAAAGAAATAACAAACTGGTTTGCACAAGAGCAAGAATTTGCAACTTGCTTTTATTCGTTTATAGCTAATAAACCTGCCTTTGAAAACATACAAGCATTAGAGGATTGTGTGTTAATTAAAATATCATACAGCGATTTGCAAAATCTTTATAATTCGTTTACCGAAACCGAACGCATTGGCCGCATAATAACCCAAAACTATTATATAAAATTAGAAGAACGCATTTTAAGTTTACAATTTAAAACTGCCAAAGAACGGTATGAAAAATTGATTAGCAATAAGTCTGAGCTATTGCAACGTATCGCACTTGGTCAAACTGCATCTTACCTTGGTATTACACAAGAAACTTTAAGTCGAATAAGAGCCGAATTGTAAAAAAATGTTAACGAAAATGTTTTTTGATAATTATCAAAAACTAACAAAACGTTAGTACTTAATTTTGATTCATAAATTTAAAACTCAAAAATCGTGAATCAAAAACCCTCAAATGCTTTTATTGCCGCCTCGTGGGTAGCGTTATTAGCTGGTACAATTTCATATAACATAGGCTTATGGAATGCATCAATGTACCTTAACGAAAAAGGATATTATTTTACAGTGCTTATGTACGGTCTATTTTCGGTAGTATCATTACAAAAAGCCGTACGAGACGATTTAGAGGGAATACCTGTAACGGCAATTTACATGGGCATTAGTTGGTTTTCAACACTACTATCAATTTTATTACTAGTAGTTGGGCTTTGGAATGCGAGTTTAGATAGTAGCGAAAAAGGATTTTACGGAATGTCGTTTGTGTTAAGTTTGTTTGCTGCCATTGCAGTACAAAAAAACATACGCGATAGTCAACATTCAAAAAACAATTTAGTTATAAAGGTAAATGATAATCTAACTTTGTAAAGTTAAATAAAAAGTGAGGCTATTGTAAATGCAGCAAATAAAACACTTGCTATGCCATTAGTAGTAAAAAAAGCTAGGCTTATTTTTGATAAATTATTTGGTGTTACAAGCGAGTGTTGATAAGCAATTAAACAACTAAACAAAAATGCACCTAACCAATATAAACCATTAAAATTACCAACACTACCCGCACTAAATACAAATACAATTGAAAAAAAATGTAAAACTCTAGAAAACATAAGTGCTTTTTTTGTGCCTAATAAAACAGGGATTGAATTAAGTTTATTTTCGCGATCAAACGCTTCATCTTGCAGGGCATAAATAATATCGAACCCACTTACCCAACAAAACACAGTGAACGAAAACAGTAATGGTAGTAACGAAAACTTACCTGTTAAAGCTAAATAAGCACCAATTGGCGCTAAACCCAAGCCAATGCCCAAAACTAAATGGCATAGTGGTGTAAACCGTTTTGTATAACTATAAAACAACACAACAAACAATGCAACAAACGATAAACAAAAACAAATAGTATTTATAAAATAAGTAGCTAACACAAATAGTGCGCAATTTAAAATAATAAAAAATAAAGCATTGTGGGGTTTAATAATACCAGCTGGTATTTCGCGAAGCACTGTGCGAGGATTAAGCTTATCAATATCCTTATCAACAAAGCGATTAAATGCCATTGCTGCATTGCGAGCAGTTACCATACAAATTAAAACTAATACAAATAACGGCAACGAAAAATTATGAGTTTGTTTTAATGCTAAACAAAAACCTATAAGCGCAAAAGGCAATGCAAAAATTGTGTGGCTAAACTTTACAAGAGATAAATAATGTTTTAAATTTTGCATTTTTTATTTTCGAATAATAAGTATCATTAAAAAAATTACGGGTATAGATGCTAGTATAACACCAATGTAACCTAAACTAAAGTTAGACTTTGTTATTTCGTGTTTAGCATTTAAATAAATATTAATTATTGAAAATAAAAAACCAATAATAGCAAAAAGCATTGAAAAAAATAACCAAAATGGGTTTATTAAAAGCAAGGTAGCGGCACTGCCAAATAGTAAAGATGCGTAGCCTGATAGTTTAAATAAATTCATTACAATACATTGTTAGTTTGCTCTTTAATTTTTTCGAGTTCGTCTTTCATAATAACAACAAGCTTTTGCATTTCGGCATCGTTAGCTTTACTACCAATGGTATTAATTTCGCGCCCTATTTCTTGGCCAATAAAATTAAGTTTGCGCCCACCTGCTGGCTCTTTCATTGTTTTTAAAAAGTAATTTAAGTGTGTTTTAAGCCGCACTTTTTCTTCGTTTATATCTAATTTTTCAATGTAATATATAAGTTCTTGTTCAAATCTATTGTTATCAATTTTATCAGTACCAACAACTTCGGCTAAATTTTTTTTAATTCTATCTCTTATGTTTTGTATGCGAGCGGTATCATGTTTTTTAATATCTTCTAACGCATTAGCAATAATTTCAATACGCATTTCAAAATCTGCTTCAATTGATTTCCCTTCATCAGCCCTAAAATCGTTTAAGCCTTTAAGGGCAGCTTGTATCACTTCATAAATTTCTTGCCAATCGTTTTCGTTTGGCTCTTTGCGTTCCGATTTTAAAACATCAGGCATTTTTAACACCTGTGCTAGCAAATTAGGTGTAGGTTCGTTTAAATCAACGGCTAATTGTTTTAATTTTGCGTAATATGCTTTGGCTAATTGAGTATTAATTTCAATTGGTGTTTCTTGCACTTTAGATTCAACAAAAACCGATAAATCAATTTTACCACGCTCAAGTAATTTTGCAATTTCTGTTTTTAACTCGTGTTCCTTATCTCTATAAACTGATGATAAACGTAAACTTAAATCAACGCCTTTACTGTTAAGCGAACGAATTTCAACATTTACTGTTTTATCATTAAATTCTTTTGTGGCTTTTCCAAACCCTGTCATTGATTTTAGCATACGTAAAAATAACAATTTATACTATCTTAGCTATTTGTAAATTAAATTATTATTACACACGAGTTTTATATGCAACACTGCTTAAACCTTGCTATTAAAGGTTTAGGAAAAGTTACGCCAAACCCTTTGGTTGGTTGCGTTATAGTGTACGATAACAAAATTATTGCCGAAGGTTATCATCAACAGTTTGGCCAAGCACACGCAGAGCCTAACGCCATTAATTTGGTGCCTGATGAGTTATTAAAAAAGTGCACTTTATACGTAACACTTGAGCCCTGTTGCCACTTTGGTAAAACACCACCTTGTGTTAATTTAATAATTAATAAAAAAATACCACACGTTGTTATTGGCAATTTAGATAGCAACCCTTTAGTTGCTGGTAATGGTATGCAAGCATTACTAAACGCTGGCATTAATGTAACTTACGGTATTTTAGATAAAGAATGTAAAGAATTAAACAAACGTTTTTTTACGTTTCATGAAAAAAAACGACCTTACATTATTTTAAAATGGGCGCAAACAAATGATGGATTTATGAGTAAAAACCCTTTGCCAATAAACAAAGCAGATAATTGGATTACGTGTGATGAAAGTAAACAATTAGTACACCAATGGAGGGCACAAGAGCAAGCAATATTAGTGGGCTACAAAACAGTGCTGGCCGATAATCCTAAACTAACAACACGATTAGCAAATGGTAATAACCCTACACGAATTGTATTAGACCAAAGGCTAGAATTACAAAACAATTTAAATGTTTTTGATGCCAATGCTAAAACAATTGTATTTAACGAAATATTAAGTTTAACAAATAATAACCTTACTTATCATAAAATTAATTTTGATAACCTAGCTACAAATATTTTAAATGCTTGTTACAATTTAAATATAACATCCATCATTATTGAAGGTGGTACTAATACCTTAAATTTATTTATTAATAGCAGTTTGTGGGATGAGGCTCGGGTGTTTATAAATTCATCTCTAAATTTTAATACAGGTGTAAAAGCACCTAAAATTAATTTACAAAACACACAAGCCTCACATTCGGGTACAGATTTACTATATTTACTAACCAATAACACATTATGATTTATTTAATTTTATCAATTTTAGTTTCTACACTTTTTGGAATTTCATTTAAAGTTATTTCAATAAAAAACATAAATGCTTTTCAGGCAATAATTGTAAATTACGTTGTAGCTGGTTCGTTAGGGTTTTTAACTACGCAATCGGGCATAACGCCAATTACTGCATTTAACCAGCCTTGGATAGGTTTTGGAATTGGCTTAGGTATTGTATTTATTGGGAGTTTATTTGTAATAAGCGAAGTAACCGCTAAACAAGGTATATCGGTAGCTCAGGTTGCCCAGCGTATGTCGTTTGTGCTTACAATTAGCATAGCCATTTTATGTTTTGATGAAAAAATTACTGTGTTTAAAATAGTCGGCATTATACTAACAATAATTGCAGTGTATTTGGTGTCGCACAAACAAACAGAAAACAAAGCAACTAGTAAATTTTGGTGGTTATTTCCGTTAATTATTTTTATTGCAAGTGGCATAATCGATTCTTCAATCAACTATGTTACCAATCCTTTACAAGGAAATTTACTACAAGGCAATTCATTAGATGTCTTTTTATCAACCATTTTTGCAACTGCCTTTGTATTTGGTGTCATTGTTTTAATTTACAAACTTAAAGTAAAAGGCGAAAAATTTCAATTAGTAGCAATACCAGCAGGATTAATTTTAGGAGTTATCAATTACGGCACCATGTTTTTTTTGGGAAAAGCTTTAGGCTCGGGTTTTTTAGATTCTTCGGTTTTATTTCCAGTAAATAATTTATGTATCCTTACTTTATCTACCATTATTTCTGTTTTAATTTTTAAAGAAAAATTATCTTCTAAAAACTGGATTGGTATTGGCTTGAGTTTATTAGCAATTTTTATTTTAGGTTTATTGCCACAGCTAATGAAGTAAAAATCAATGCTCTTTTCAGATACATATCTAACGATTTCTTCCCCACAACAAATTATTTTTAAAGATAAGGGAAGCAAGTTTTTGGCGTACGCATTTCCTGTTGAAAATGAAGCCCAACTAAAGAGCGAATTACAACAATTAAAAAAAGAGCATCCAGCTGCCAACCATCACTGTTATGCTTTTATGCTTGGTGCTGATAAACAAAATTACCGTGCTAACGACGATGGTGAGCCATCGTACACAGCTGGCAAACCTATTTTAGGACAAATACAATCGTACGATTTAACGAATGTATTAATAGTGGTTGTTCGCTATTTTGGCGGAACGCTATTAGGAGTAAGTGGATTAATTAACGCCTATAAAACATCAGCTGCCGAAGTAATTAAACAATGCGCCATTATTGAAAAACAAATTATGTTTCAATACCGTATATCATTTAGCTTTGATGAAATGAACGAAGTCATGAAATTACTGAAACAACTTGATTGTAAAATACAGGAACAAAGTTTTGATAATGATTATGTTATTGTGTTTTCGGTAAGAAAGGCAAACAGCGA
>JAYSUQ010000109.1:0-4796 GCA_043718985.1 Bacteroidota bacterium
CGATGGCGAAAATGAACTGCAAATTAATGGCATACCAGTAAACCGTAAAATAGTTTATTTATTAGCACCAGGTAGTACAATACGCGTGCCTCGTGGCACAATTTATTACAGCGATATTGCCGAAAAATATTTAAACGAAACCATTGGCGAAAAATTAAGCTTTAAGGTTGAAAACTTAGAATACAAATTTCCAGGAGGTAAAATAGGCTTGCGTAACATTAATTTTTGCGAAAGCCACGGCTCATTAGTTGGTATTATGGGCGCCAGTGGGGCAGGTAAAACAACGTTACTAAATGTTTTATCGGGTATAGAAAAACCAAGTTCGGGCGCAATTTATATTAATGGAGTTGATGTGGTTATAAATAAAACCCAATCAAAAGGATTAATAGGATATATAGCTCAGGACGATTTATTAATTGAAGAGTTAACCGTATATCAAAATTTATATTTAAACGCTCAACTATGCTTTAAAGATAAAACTAAGCAAGAGTTAAACGACGTGGTAAGCCTAACGTTACAAAATTTAGGGTTATACGAAACCCGAAATATAATTGTAGGCAATGCACTCAATAAAAAAATTAGCGGAGGCCAACGTAAACGATTAAATATTGCTTTAGAATTAATACGCGAACCCGCAATTTTGTTTGTAGATGAACCCACATCAGGTCTATCATCTCGCGATAGCGAAAATGTGATGGATTTATTGAAAGAATTAACACAAAAAGGTAAATTAATATTTGTAGTAATACATCAACCATCATCAGATATTTTTAAAATATTTGATAAAATGTGTATACTAGATGTAGGCGGATACAATATTTTTTATGGCAACCCCGTTGAAGCCGTTATGTATTTTAAAAAAGCAGCCAACCACGTTAATTGCGATGTTGGCGAGTGCGAATTGTGTGGTAACGTTAATCCCGAATTAATTTTTAATATTTTAGAAGGACAAGAAGTTGATGAGTATGGTAACTTTACTGGCAACCGCAAAGTACAGCCCGAAGAGTGGCACACTGCATTTAAGCAAATAATAAATTTTAATGATTTTGTTGAAATAAAAGATAAAATAGTCTCTTCATTTAAAGTGCCAACTATTTTAGCCCAACTTGGCGTATTTATAAAACGTGATGTATTATCTAAACTTGGCAACAAACAATACCTGTTAATTAATTTATTAGAGGCCCCTTTGTTGGCATTTATTTTAGCATTTATTATACGCTACACATCAAAGGCACGCGACGCTAAATATGTGTTTAGAGAAAACGATAATATACCTGCCTATATTTTTATGACGGTAATTGTTATGTTATTTATAGGATTAACAGTTAGTGCCGAAGAAATTTTTAAAGACCGAAAAATACTTAAACGAGAACGCTTTTTAAACTTAAGTCCGTTTGCATATTATGTTTCTAAAATCAGTATTTTATTTTCAATATCGGCACTGCAAAGTTTATTATTTGTAGTAATAGGTAATTATATTATTGGATTAAAAGGAATGAGTGTTGAGTTTTGGTTAATGCTATTTTCAATATCGTGCTGCGCAAATGTTATAGGCTTAAACATATCAAGCGCTTTTAATAGTGCAGTAACCATTTATATTTTAATACCACTACTAATTATACCGCAAATGATTTTAGGAGGGGCTATGTTTACCTTTGATAAACTAAACTCCTTAATTGGTGGTGGCACGGGTGTGCCATCAATAGCAAGTGTTATGCCATCGCGTTGGGCATATGAAGGCTTAATGGTGCAACAATTTAAAAACAATAATTTTGAAGAACCATTTTTTGAATTAGATAAAACTATTAGTCAGTTAAATAATAAAATGACGTATTATTTGCCCGAACTAACACAATTAAATACCGAAGCATTAAAACTATCAGGCCAAACAGATGCACAATCTAAATTAGATTTAAAAGAAAAATTAGACATTTTACGAAACGAAATAATAAAAGAATCTAAAAAAAACCCGTTAGTAAAGTTTGATTACATTAACTATTTAAAACCAGGAAGTTTTAATAAAAACACGTATGAAAAACTAAACATACATTTCGAAAAAAGTAATAATTTTTATAACTATCAATTTATAAAAGTTGATATAAAAAGAAACTTAAAAATGTCAAATTTTGTTGACAGTAAAGAAGGACAAGAAAAACTAATTCGTGTAAAAAACGATTATTCTAATCAGTACTTAGAAGAAGTAATTAAAAAAGAATATGTTAAGCGTAAATTTGTTATCGAAGGATTAGAATTAAAGCAGTTGATAGATGCTGTTTACATTGATCCCCCAAAAGAATTTATATCAACTAACACTCATTTTTTCACGCCTTACAAATATTTTTTTGGTAAAGTAGTAAGTACTTTTACCTTTAACATAATCGTACTTTGGTTTATATCCATAATAATGTTTATCACACTTTATTTTGAACTTCTTAAAAAAGCTTTAAATTTGTTTGAGAATATTAAAATAAAAAAAGATGATAAATAACCTTAATAACATTTAAAAAAAATACAAATGAAAATTATAATAATACACGTTTTATGCATAGTATCTTTTTTAATAAAGGCACAATGTCCAACGTCTAACTGCAACTCTAAACTAGGCGATTTTACGTACATAAAAACAATTTATGTTGATCCCACTAAACTCGAAACAACACCAAACTCAATATCCTATTTGTTTAGCAAAGGCTCAACATATATGATAGTTTGTTGCGATCAAGAGATGAAAGGCAATCGTTTAATAGTAAACGTATACGATAAATCAAAAAACTTAATAGCCTCAAACAAACAAAAGAAAAAAGTGTACCCATCAATTCAATACCCTTGCAGTGCAACAAGTATGTATTATATCGAATCTTATTACGAAGGTAGTAAAGACCCCTGTGGCGTAAACATTATAGGTTTTTCTAAAACAGCAATGTAAATAAATTCAATAAAAAAACGTAATAAAATCATTATAAAAAATAATTAAAAATGATGATTAAACAAATTGATAATTTAAAAAGCAATAAAGTTCTAAAAATGAAAAATATATCAAAACTACTTTTAATTCCTGTTTCAGTTGTCCTATTTAGCGCCTGTTCTGGCTCTGATGATAAATTAGTAGAAAAAACAGAAGTAACAGATACCATTCAAAAACAAGCAAAGCCTGATATTTCGGCCGAAGCAATTAATGACGTTATTCAATCAATCCCCTCGCCATTAGAGATGGCTTCGATGTTAAAAGATAACGGACAGGGTTACGATGCATCATTATTAAACCCTACAACAAATACCGAAAAATACAACACAAATTATAAAATGGCTTTTAATACAGGTGTTTATAGTGCCGATTTAGGTTACATAAATATTTACGAAAAAACATTTTCGGCAATGGAATATCTTAATAGTATTCGTAATTTATCAAACGGAATAAAAGTAGGTCAGTTTTTTGATTTTGATATGCTAAAACGATTAGCAACAAATAACACAAATTACGACTCATTAATATTTATTAGTACCGAAAATTTCAATAAAATGGATGCGCATTTACGCGAGCAAAACCGTAGCGAATTAAGTGTATTAATGATATCAGGAGCTTGGTTAGAAGGGTTAAACATAGCTTGCCAAGTAGCAAAGCAAAAAACAAATAAAGATTTAACAGAGCGAATTGGTTTCGAAAAAATTAACTTAGATAATATTTTGATTATTTTAAACGCCTATAAATCAGATAAATATTTTGCTCAAATAGTTTCTCAATTTGAAGGATTAAAAAATATTTTTGCCAAAATTTCAATATCGTACGAATATAAAGAACCCGAATCAAAAGAAGTTAATGGACAATTAGTAATTATAAATAACTCTAAAAGTACTGTTAATATTAGCGATGAGCAACTAAAAGAAGTTATTGCCGAAGTTGAAAAAGTAAGAGCATTTATGATTAATTAAAATAAAAAGTGTAAATTTAAAAGGAGCTTAATTAGCTCCTTTTTTTATTTAAAAAAAGTAAAACAGATTAAATTATCACTTAAAAATCCCATAAAAAAATCTTATGCCTTCATTTGATATAACAAGTAAAGCCGACCCTCAAACGCTTGATAACGCAATAAACGTAGCTAAAAAAGAAATTTTAAATCGATTTGATTTTCGAGATTCTAAAAGTGAGATTGAATTAAATAAAAAAGATTTAATTATCAGTATAACTACCGAACACGATATGCGCCTTACTGCAATTCTCGATTCAATACACAGTCGTATGATAAAACAAGGCCTAGATCCTAGATGCTTAGATGAAAGCAAAGAACATTACTCATCAGGAATGGTAATAAAAAAAGAAATAAAAATAAGACAGGGAGTAGAAAAGGAAAGCGCTAAAAAAATCTTAAAAGATATAAAAGACAGTAAAATTAAAGTAACAGCACAGTTAATGGATGATATAATTCGTGTATCAAGTAAAAACATAAACGATTTACAGGCTGTAATAGCACTATGCCGCACTAATGATTACGACGTGCCATTACAGTTCATTAATATGAAATAGCGTTTTAAACTACCTTAAACGATAATTAAAATTCACAATACATCTTATCAAAACAAACTAAAAAACACTAACAGTACAATAAATTTTGTAATAGTTCAATTAATGTTTTTTATAATTGTTAATAACAAAAAAAGATGAAAAATAACTATCAGTAAATCAGTTAATTACACCAACTTATCGAAATAACAATAAAAATAAATTAATTTTTCTTTGTGGTGATAAAAAAAGTATTACATTTGCGTCCCGTTATTTGATAAGGAGTTTAGGAGTAGTT
>JAYSUQ010000110.1:0-14188 GCA_043718985.1 Bacteroidota bacterium
ACCTACAATAGATAGTAAGGCTCCTGGCACACCGTGTCCTGTGCAATCTGCTACTGCTACAAAAACTAAATTGTCTTTTTTATAAGTCCATAAAAAATCGCCGCTAACTTTATCGCGAGGCATAAAAAGTACAAATGAGTTTTTAAATATTTTTTGTAATTTAACTTCGTTCGACAATATGGCGTGTTGTATATTTTGAGCATAATTAATACTACTATCTATTTCATTTTTGCTTTTTTCAATAACATCTTTTTGTTTAATTAATAGTTTATTATTGCGTTTAGATTTTACGAAAAAGAAAATTAAAAAAGCAACAAATAATAATAGTGCTAATATAGCAACAGTAGTTAATCTATCTATTTTTTGTTTTTGAGCAAATTCTTTTTTATTGTTTTCTTTAATAATACCTTGTAACAAACTACTGTTATAAAATATATTTTGAGTTATAGTAAAAGCAAGTTCATATTTATTTGCATTTTCAAAAATATTTAAACAGTTATTATAATAAACAAATGATGAGTCGTATTCTTTTCTTAAATCAAAAATAAAACCAATGTCAACAGTTAATGCTTTTAGTGTATCGTATTTGTTAAGCTTTATTGCTAACTGTATGCCCTGTTTTGTATACTCTGTATTAAAATTATTTATATTTAACTCGGTTAACTCACCAATTAAAGCTTGTTGATAATAATGAATCTCAAATAACTTATCAAGTTTACTCTCGTCACTTTTGCAGTTTGATAGCTCTAAAATTAAATTATTTAATTTAGTTACCGAATCAGTATTTATTGCTTTTACAGCAATATTACTTATAACTAAAAAAAACAATAAAATATATTTCATAAAAAAAGTTAGTAAATAAATATAATCATAAATATATTAATTGAAACTAAAAAAAGGTCACATAAACGACACTTAAATAGTTATTAATTAAGTTACTTTACAGTAAAACAAAACTATTAATGAAAAAAAAAATTAAACACTTTGTGGTATTTATTTCTTTAATATTTATTACAATAAATATTGAGGCACAAACAACTAATTGGAAAGTTGAAAAATATGTAATTACTTTTAAAATTAAAAATGCAAAACTACCCGTTAGTGGTAATTTTAGCGAATTAGATGCGCAAATAAATTTTAACCCGTTAAGTTTGCAAAAAAGTAACATTACTGCAAAAATTAAAGTTAATACAATTAAAACTGGAATTGAAATGCGCGACAAGCATTTAAAAAAAGCAGAGTTTTTTGATGCAGTAAAATTTCCAGAAATTACAATTGTTACAACAAGTATTACAAAAATTAATGATAATGAATATAACGCTAAATGTAATTTAACAATAAAAGGTAAAACAAAAGAAGTTAACATGCCTTTTACATTTATTGAAAAAGAAAGTATTGCTAACTACGCAGGTAAGTTATTAATTAATAGATTAGATTTTGGAGTTGGCTCGCCGAGTGTTATAATGGCAAAAGATTTGGAAGTTACGATATTAGTTACGGCTCAAAAAAATAAATAAAATATCAATCAATTAAAAAAAGGACGAACACATGAAAAAAATAATAATTATGCTTTTAGTAGGTGTATTTACTTTTACTAATTGTAAAAAAAAGCCTAAAGAAATTCACGAAACATTTAACACCTCGGGAGCAACAGTAATTGCTAGAGGCACTTTAGAAAGTGCTGCTCACACAACTAAAGGATGTGTTGTGTTATATGCCAAGGGTGATGCTAAAATAATAACTTTACAAGGTTTTGAAACAGAAAAAGGACCCGATTTAAAAGTGTATTTATCGAAAACATTTACAATAGATGGTGCTATAAAAATTAATAATTTAAAAGCCATTAAAGGCGACCATGTGTATATTGTAAATGCAGATGTAACTGATTTTAAAAATTTATTAATTTGGTGCGAAGATTTTTCGGTACTATTTGGTAGCGCTGTTTTAAAATAAATAATTATAAACCCAATGGCATTTTTAAACACATTAAAGTTATTACGAATCCCGTTTTCATTTTATTTAATGCCCGTTTTTATACTTGCTTTAAGCCAAAATAGTGATACAACATTATTTTTAAGTTGCAGTGTTTTTTTTATAATTCATGTATTAGTTTACCCAGCTAGTAATGGTTACAACAGCTATATTGATAAAGACGAAACGAGTATTGGTGGTTTAGAAAAACCGCCTTTGCCAACAGTGCAATTGTTTTACTTAACCTTATTAATGGATTGTGTGGCCATTAGTTTATCTTATTACTTAATTACTAAATTATTTGCAATATGTGTTTTGCTTTATATTTTAGTATCGCGCGCATATAGTTCAAAACAAATTCGGTTAAAAAAATATCCGTTTATTGGTTTTTTAACCGTGGTTGTTTTTCAGGGGGCTTTTACATATTATATGTGTAGTGTTGGTTTAAATGCTGTATTTGAATTTAACTACGCAAACTGTTTAATACTTAGCGCTTGTTCGTTGCAAATTGCTGGCGCTTACCCATTAACTCAAATTTACCAACACGCCGCCGATTTAAAAGATGGTGTAACAACCATAAGCTACAAACTAGGCTATAAAGGAACTTTTGTGTTTACAACAACATTATTTGTTTTTTGTAATTTATTTTATTTTTTATATTTTAACCAAACTAATAAACATACCCACTTTTACATTCAGCAAATATGTTTTATACCAATTATTGTATGGTTTGGCATTTGGTTTTTTAAAGTTTTAAAAAACACAAACGAAGCAAATTTTAAAAATACAATGAAAATGAATACAGTTGCGGCAATTTGTATGAATTTATGTTTTAGTATTATTTATATTTTAAATCATTTTAATTGAGTTATATTATTGCAATAGAAACAGCAGTGCCTGAGTTTTGTCACCAACAAAAAAACATAACAACTTTTTTTGTAAACTCAACTAACAACGATAATACTAAAAGAAAACTTAATTATATTTCTGAAAAATCGGGAATAAATACGAGGCATTCTGTTTTAAATGATTTTAGTTTAACGCAAACTAGCAGTGTATTATTTAAACATAACAACAACAACACAACACCATTGCTAACTAAGCGAATGGCTTTGTATAAACTACATGCCAAAACATTAGCACTAAATGCGGTAAATAAAATTGCTAATTTTGATGAAGTAAAAAAAACAATAACACATATTATAACCGTTACTTGCACAGGGTTATTTGCCCCTGGTTTAGATATTGATTTAATTAGAGAACTAAATTTAAATGCAACGACCCAACGAAGTAGCATTAATTTTATGGGCTGCAATGCGGCAATACTAGCATTAAATAATGCAAACAATATTTGTAATAGTATTAATAATGCAAACGTATTAATTGTTTGTGTTGAGTTGTGTACTATTCATTTTCAAAATAACAATACCGATGATAATATTTTAGCTAATACATTATTTGCAGATGGCGCTGCGGCTATTATTGTGAGTGCATATAAGCAATCAATAATTAATGAAAATAGTATAAAAATAAAAAGTTTCAACTCCTTAATAATTCATAAAGGACAAAACGATATGGCATGGCAGCTTTCGGAAACTGGCTTTTTAATGAATTTAACATCCTACGTATCCGAATTAATAAATGGAAACATATCACTTTTTTTAGATGAAATTAATTTAAAAAAAACTGATATTAATTACTGGGCCATACACCCAGGTGGAAAAAAAATAATAGATGATTTTGCTACAACATTAAATTTATCAAATAACGAATTGCAATCATCTTACGAAATATTAAGTAAATATGGCAACATGTCGTCACCAACCGTATTATTTGTTTTAAAACATTTAATAGAAAACACCGCTAATGTCTTAAAAAACGAAACCATATTTGTTGCGGCATTTGGGCCAGGTTTAAGTATTGAAACTTTACAATTACAATATGTTTAAAAACAGGAGTAATAGTAAAGAGTTATTAGATGGGGATGAAATACCTGATAGTGATTTATATCAAAATTTAAAAGAGTTAGATACTATAAATTATTTATTAGGGGGCTATAGAATTACGTATAGCGCTTTAAAAAAAATAATTAAACAAAACAAAATATACACATTAGTAGATATAGGGTGTGGCGGTGGCGATACCTTAAAACGAATTTATAGTTGGAGTTTAAAAAACAATTATACTTTAAAATTAGCGGGTATTGATTTAAAACAAACGTGTGTAAACTATAGTAATGAACATAAACTAAACGTAAATATTAATTTTATTTGCGATGATTATAAAAATGTTGCCAAACATATTTCTCAAATTGATATTATTCACGCAAGTTTATTTTGCCACCATTTAACAAATTCTCAACTAATTGAGTTGATACAATTTTCTTTAAAAAATAAAAGCACCTTAGTTATTAATGATTTAGAACGAAATAAAATTGCCTATTATTTAATTAAACTACTTACTATACTATTTTCGAAATCGTATTTAGTAAAAAATGATGCACCCTTATCAGTTTTACGAGGTTTTAAAAAACATGAATGGATAGATTTAATTAAACAATCTGGGGCTGAAAATTATTCAGTAACATGGCAATGGGCTTTTAGGCACCAAGTTATTATTTATGCAAACTAAAAAAAACACAACATACGATTGTGTAATTATTGGAGGAGGTTTAGCTGGCCTTTGTTTATCAATACAGCTTGTAAAAAAAGGGCATACGGTTGTAGTAATCGAAAAAAACACCTATCCTTTTCATAAAGTTTGTGGCGAATATATTTCGATGGAAAGTTGGAATTTTATTGAAAGTTTAGGCTTACAATTATCTAATTTTAATTTACCAAAAATAAACACACTAAATGTTACAGCACACAACGGGTATAAAATAATATCGCCCTTAGCTTTAGGTGGCTTTGGTATTAGTAGATTTGCATTGGATTATGAGTTATCTAAAATAGCTAAAAATTTAGGTGTTAATGTTATTGAAAACTGTAAAGTAACCGATGTGGTTTTAATAGATAGTATTTATACGATAACTACTACTCACACTAAGTTAATTGCAAAATTAGTTTGCGGTAGCTATGGCAAAATAGAACCCTTGTTTGTTAACGATGATTTAAAAAACAAAAAAGGAAAATATATAGGGGTAAAATATCATGTGAAAATAACACTACCTGGTAACGAAATTAGTTTGCATAATTTTAAAAATGGCTATTGTGGCATATCAAAAGTAGATGCCGAAACTTATTGCTTATGCTATTTAACTACTACTAAAAATTTACAAAGCAATAACAACGACATTAAATTGTTAGAAAAAAATGTGTTAATGCAAAACCCACATCTTAAGCATATATTTAATACTGCCATTTTTTTAAATGATAAACCATTAGTTATTAGTAAAATTAGTTTCCGAAAAAAAACAATTTATAATTGTAATATTATTATGTTGGGTGATGCAGCAGGTGCCATAGCGCCACTATGTGGTAACGGAATGAGTATTGCCATGCGCTCAAGCAAAATATTAGCTCAACACATTGATGATTTTTTAAATGCCAAAATATCAAAACATCAACTCGTAACATTTTATGAAAACGAATGGAATAAAAACTTTTTGGTTAGAATAAAAACTGGGTATTACTTACAAAAATTATTTGGCAAAAAACTAACAACCATTCTAAGTTTAATGTTACTCAAACTTAATTATTCATTATTTAAAAAATTAATTGCATTAACCCACGGTAAGCCTTTTTAATAACTTATATAAAACGTAACATTTTTTTATTCTCAAATTTAAAAAAAGAAAAGTGTATTACGTTTTATTAATTTTATTATGGTCTATCAAAACTTAAACGTTTGCCTTTAACGGTTTCATTAAAAGTACCATTATCATAAACTAAATTGCCATTAACAAAAGTTTTATTAATTGTTGATGAAAAAACAGTGCCCTCAAATGGGCTCCATTTGCATTTATATAATAACGATTGGTTGGTAACTGTTGTAGGTTGGTTTAAATTAACTAAAACTAAATCGGCAAAATATCCTTCTTTAATATACCCGCGTTTTTCAATATTAAAAATATCGGCAACATTATGGCTCATTAGTCTAACAATTTTCTCTAACCTAATTTCTCCTTTTTTATAAAACTCTAACATTGCCAAAACACTATGCTGCACTAATGGTCCACCGCTTGGCGCTTGCAAATAAGGCAATTGTTTTTCTTGTAAAGTATGCGGTGCATGGTCGGTTGCAATTACATCTATACGACCATCTAATACTGCTTTAAAAATATTAGCCCTATCGTATTCAGTTTTAACCGCGGGGTTCCATTTAATTAAATTACCTTTTGTTTTATAATCATCATCATTAAACCATAAATGATGAATACAAGCTTCGGCAGTTATTCGTTTTTGTTTTAAAGGAATTGTATTACTAAATAAATTTAATTCCTTTTCGGTTGATATATGCAATATATGTAGACGAGTATTGTATTTTTTTGCCAATGCAACTGCTATTGATGATGATTGGTAACATACATCTTCGTTACGAATTATTGGGTGAAAATAGGCGGGTAAATCTTCGCCATATTCTTCAATAATTCGTTGTTGATTTAATTTTACCAATGGATCAAATTCGCAATGCGTTGCAATTAGCGTGTTCGCTTTACTAAAAAAGCCCTCTAAGGTTGCGGTGTTATCAACTAACATATCGCCCGTACTTGAGCCCATAAAAAGTTTTAAGCCACAAACTGTTTTATAATCTACTTTTAGTGTCTCTTCTAAATTTAAGTTTGTTCCACCCATGTAAAACGAATAGTTTGCAAGCGAACATTCATTAGCTCTGCTATATTTTTTTTCTAACTCAACTAGTGTAACGCTTTGTGGGTTAGTATTTGGCATTTCCATAAAAGTAGTAATTCCACCCGCTATTGCAGCTTTTGCTTCGGTATAAATTTCTCCTTTGTGTGTTAAGCCAGGCTCTCTAAAATGTACCTGATCATCAATTGCACCGGGTAGTAAAATTAATCCTTCTGCATCAATAACAGTGGCATTTTCTGCATCAATATTTAAATCAATTTTTGAAATATAATTACCTTCAATTAAAATGTCCGAAACAAAAATTTCATCTTCGTTTACAATTGTTGCATTTTTTATTACTATTTTTTGCATTTTATTGAGTTTTATTTGTGTGATTTTGAAATTTAATTAATTAAACTGTTCTTTTTTATTTCATCTAAAAGTTGCTCTTTTGCTTTTGCTTTACTTTTAATTTGTATAAAATTACCTTTTCCAATTTTAGCAATTTCTTTTAAATTTAACAATGCATCTTTATCGTTACCAAATGCTATAGTTGATAAAATAATATTTTTATTACCTTGCTTTTGTAAATATATTTTTTGATCATCGGGGTAAAATCTAAATTTACCATCAGTTGCTAAAATTAATTGATTGTTACCATCAATTAAATAATGACTAATCGCAATATCTAATCCAAACAAAATTGCTTTTTTTCCTTTTGTTAAACCGTGTGCTTTTAATTGCTTAACGGTTTGTATTAAATTATTTTTTTGATTGCCTGTAACTCCATTTTGTAGCAACCTAACCGAATCGGAATAGGTTATAAATGTTACTTTATCTTGCGGTCTCAAATTATCTATTAAATAATACAAAGCAATTTTCATTACGTTTAGCTTATTTGTATCTTTCATCGAGCTCGATACATCAACTAAAAACACAATGTTATTTGGTTTGTATAAATTATCATCTAAACCTAAAAAATTTGGTTGTTTAACTGGCGTTTGTAATATTGGGAGTTTTTGCTCGGTAGTTTTAGGTTTATCGTTTTGATGGTTTACTTCAACTCGATTATTATCAGGTATTTTATTGCTGTTATCTTTAGGTGCGTTGTTTGTTACAACTACAATAGGATCTAAATTTTTAACACCATTGTTTGGCGCTTTTTTAAAATTGTAACACGCCGTTTTATCATCGGTTTTAATTGATTTTATATTGCCTGATAACGAAAATGCAAAAGGCTCGCCACTTGCACTTGTAACTAAATTAATTATTTTATTAAACGAGCCTGTTTTTGTGGGAATAAATTCTATAACTATTAAACAAGTATCTGTTGGTTTAATTGTTTTTTTTGATGCTTTTATTATTATTCCTTCTTGAGCATCGGCACGTAATAAAAACAAATTTTTAGTTAAATTATTTGTAATAATATATTCGGCTTTTATTTTATAAATAAATTCTTGTAACCCAATATCTTTATCGCGAGCATCAATACCAATTAAATTATTTTGACAAAAGATAGTGTTACATATTAAATACAATGTTATTATATATATATAAGTATATTTCATTTTATAAAATTGTTATACGAATAACATTATATACTATTTAAGTTTTTCATTATTAAAGTGTCGTTCGCTATCTCTGTTAGTTTTTTTAAATAAATTTTTTTTTAAAGCTTCATCTAAATTTATACCTGTTTGATTTGCAATACACATTAACACAAATAACACATCGGCTAACTCATCACCTAAATCTTTATTTTTATCCGATTCTTTTTCGCTTTGTTCACCATAACGGCGCGCTATAATACGAGCCACTTCACCAACCTCTTCGGTTAACATTGCCATATTTGTTAACTCACTAAAGTACCTAATGCCGTATTGTTTTATCCAAGCATCTATTTTTTGTTGCGCTTCGTATATTTCCATTTTTTTAATGTTGCTCGTATTTTTCAATTATAGCTTTTACTAATCGGTGCCTTATTACATCTATTGTTGTTAATTCAACTATATCAATACCATCTGTATTTTTAAGTAAATGTAACGCTTGCGATAATCCCGATTGTTGGTTACGAGGTAAATCTATTTGTGTTACATCGCCCGTTATTAAAAATTTAGCGTTAGCGCCCATGCGAGTTAAAAACATTTTCATTTGACTTTCGGTTGTGTTTTGCGCTTCGTCTAAAATTACAAACGCATTATCTAGTGTTCGGCCTCGCATAAAGGCTAAAGGTGCAATTTGTATAACTTTAGTTTCAATGTATTGGTTAAGTTTTTCGAGCGGTATCATGTCATACAAAGCATCGTACAAGGGCTGCATGTAAGGGTCGAGTTTTTCTTTTAAATCGCCTGGTAAAAAACCTAAATTTTCGCCAGCCTCAACTGCAGGGCGAGTTAGCACAATACGTTTAACCTCTTTGTTTTTTAACGCACTAACTGCTAAGGCAACAGCAGTATATGTTTTACCTGTACCCGCAGGCCCAACCGCAAATAGCATATCGTTTGCCGCAACCGATTTCATCATTAATTTTTGATTATCTGTTCGAGCCTTTATAACTAAACCATTATTACCAAACAAAATAATATCCGAGCCAACTGTCTCTTCTTTTACTTTTAATAAATTATCGCCCGTTTGGCCTAATAATCGTTCAATTACAATTTCGGTTAGTGAGCCATTTTTATGATAATAATCAACCAACATGGTTATTTTTTTTTCGAATTGTAAAATTTCAGTTGGTTCGCCTAAAACTTTAATTGAGTAGCCACGCGCTATTAACTTAAGCTTTGGAAAAAACTTTTTTATAACATTTAACTTTACATCGTTAACACCATATATTTCTACTGGGTCAACGCTATCAATGCTTATTGTTTTTTCGGTCAAAATAAATGCTTTTTGTTTTAAATATGTTAATAATCGTGTTAATCAAAAAACTTTAAAAGTAAAATGTTAGCCTAAATTATTACTTACTTTTGAAACAATACAAAAAAGTTTTCAAAACATGGCTACAATTACCATTACTACCGATTTGGGTTACCGCGACCCTTATTTAGCAATGGTTAAAGGGTTACTTTATCAACAAAACTCTAATTTAAATATTGTTGATGTATCATGTAATGTTAGTAAGCATGCGCATAACGAAGCTGCTTTTGCTTTAAAAAACAGTATGCCTTATTTTAAAAATGGAACAATACATTTATTTGCCGTAAAAAATTTAAACTCATCAACTACTATTACCGATTTAAATATTGATAACAGTCGCTATTTAATTACCAGTTATAAAAATCAATATATAATTTGCCCCGATAATGGTGTTTTAACCTTAATAGATAAAGAGTTTAACGAGCCAGTTTATCAACTTTATTTTGAAAACCAAAAACAACATTCGTTTTACTTACGTGATATTTTTGTTGACGCAGCGACTAAACTCAATAATAACATTGCTATTAAAGAGTTTGCGCACCAAACAACCGATTATTGTAAACTACTAGAATTTGAATGCACTACCACGCCCACAAGTATACAAGGTAATGTAATTTACGAAGATGATTTTGGAAACTTGATTACAAATATTACAAAAAACAGTTTTGATACACACATTGGCAACAAACGCTTTGGAATTTCTTTTCCGGGTGGCGATATTACAAAAATTAGTAACTCCTACGATGAAGTAAAAATTGGCGATGTAGTTTGTTTTTTTAATGCAATGAATTTATTAGAAATAGCTGCCCTTGGCCAATCGGCAACAAAAATTGTGCTTAACCGAAATGTGTTAGCGCGCTACAAATTAGATAAAATTAATATAGAAATTTATGATTAAACGCATCGTTAAAATGAGTTTTCACCCTCAACACATACAAACATTTAAAATACTTTTTGAAAGTAAAAAAAACTTAATTGCCGCCGTTGATGGTTGCTCGCATGTTGAGTTATTGCAAGATGCAAATAACGAAAACGTATATTTTACTTACAGTATTTGGAAAGATGTTTCGTATATTGAAACCTACCGCCAATCGGAATTGTTTATTGACGTTTGGGCAAAAACAAAAGTTTTATTTAATGATAAACCAGAAGCATGGAGTCTTAAAGGAATTTAAAAAGTAAACAATAACTAATATCTAAAATTTAAATATTTTCGTTTTTAAAGTATTATAAAAAAACAACCCTACTAAAATTGTTATGATAACATACGGATTACTATTATTAAACATTGCCTTTTCGGTTTATGCAATGAACAAGCCCGAAATTAAATACAAGTATTTATTACACCCGTATTCTATTTACCATAACAAACAACATTATCGTTTTTTATCGCACGCCTTTTTACATGGCGATTACATACACCTTGCATTTAATATGTATGCTTTATGGATTTTCGGTCCAATTATCGAGCAACAAATTTATCCAATTATGATGGGTACGCCCTTAGAGTTAAATCATAAACTAGGTGCGCTTTGTTATATAGGTTTATATACAGGTGGTATTTATGCCTCATCTATTGGCGAGTATTTTAAAAATAAAAATAAAATTGAGTATACTTCTTTAGGGGCAAGCGGTGCAATTAACTCAATTATTTTTGCATTTATTTTATTTGCACCAACACAAGAGTTGGGTTTCTTTTTTATACCAATGCCAGCTTGGGTATTTGGGTTGGTTTACTTAGGCATTAGCTTTTATTTAGATAAACGAAACACGGGTTTACAAAGCGTTGATAGAATTGGTCACGGAGCACATTTTTGGGGTTCTATTTGGGGTATTGTGTTTACTGGCATTTTAAAACCCGAATTATTAACTAATTTTGTAACTCAAATTTTAGGTTAATGATTGTTACTTTTTTAGGCACAGGCACATCACAAGGCGTACCAATATTATGTTGCGAATGTGAGGTTTGTTGCTCAAAAAACCCTAAAGATAATCGTTTAAGAAGTTCTATTTTAATTGAAAGTAATACTACAAAAGTTGTTATAGATTCGGGGCCTGATTTTAGACAACAATTACTAAAACAAAAAATAAAATCATTAAATGCAGTTGTTTTTACACACGAACATAAAGATCATATTGCTGGACTTGATGAAGTAAAAGCATTTAATTTTTTTAATAAAATGCGTATGCCTATATATGCATCTAACAGAGTACAAACTGCCATAAAAAGAGAGTTTGCTTATATTTTTGCAGATGAAAAATACCCAGGTATTCCCGAAATTGATTTAATTGATATTACCAACAGTAGTTTTACAATTAATGATATTACACTAACGCCCATTAATGTATTGCATTATAAATTACCTGTAACTTGTTTTCGTATTAATGATTTTACTTACATAACCGATGCAAATTTTATTAGTGATGAAGAGAAACAAAAAATAAAAGGTTCGAAAATTTTAGTGGTAAATGCACTACGCCGCGAAAGCCATATTTCGCATTTTAATTTACAACAAGCCATTGATTTAGTAGATGAGTTAAAACCACAGCAAGCGTATTTTACACACATTTCGCATCAATTAGGCTTCCATAATACGGTTTCGTTAGAGTTGCCGCCAAATATACAATTAGCTTACGATGGCTTACAAATTGAAATTTAACCATTGTTATCCGAGAAAGAAAGAATTATCACATTAAACCTCATGAGCTGTATACTTAATATTGAGATTTAATCTTTTACATTAATTAAACATTGCGGCTAAACAATCTAACTCAGTTTCGGTATTAAAGGAGTGCAAACAAATACGCACTCGTTCCTGATTTTTTTTAACAGTTGGGCTTTTAATTGATTTTACAAACAGATTTTGTTTTTCGCAATTGGTTTCGATTTGTTGTACATTTTGGTTTCCCTCAATTATTTTACAATGAATAGCGCTTTGACTTTCAATAAAATTTAAATTAAAACACAACGAATTAAAATAATTGATATTGTATTTTAACTTACCTATTTCGGGTGTTACACCAAGTAACTCATAAGCTGCTTTAATTGATAGTAAACTATGTAATGGCATTGCGGTAGTATAAATAAATGAGCGTGCAAAATTTATTAAGTAGTTTTTTAACTGTTGGCTACCTACAACAGCGGCTCCGTGGCAACCCATTGCTTTACCATAAGTATAAATACGAGCAAAACAATCAGTTTCTATTTGCAATAAATTACACAATCCTTTGCCTTTTTCGCCAAATACACCAATAGCGTGAGCCTCATCAACAATTAAATACACGTTAAAATCGTTACAAATACTTACAATTTCTGATAATGGAGCGCAATCTCCATCCATCGAGTAAACACTCTCTACAACTAAATAAACATGTTGGTAGTTATCGCGATGGCGGGTAAGTAAATCTATTAATTCATCTAAACTGTTGTGTTTAAATTTATAATGAGTTGCAAAACTTAGCCTAATACCATCAATTAATGAGGCGTGTATTAATTCATCGCTAATTATTAAATCGTTTTTTTGAGCAATACATGATAATAAACCCAAGTTTGCATCGTAGCCCGAGTTAAATAACAAGGCACTTTGACTAGAATGAAATTGTGCAATTTCGGCTTCAACTTCATTAAACAAAACTGAATTACCACTAATTAAGCGCGAGCCTGTTGAACCAATTGTTAAAGATGTATCAATTAAATTTAATTGTTTTGCAAGTAATCCTTTAGATGAAAAACCTAAATAATCGTTACTCGAAAAATCAATTGATGGGTATGTAGTTTTTAATGTACGTAATAAGTGGCTATCCTCACGTAATTGTAATAAATTACTTAACGAATCGGGAAAATTTATAGAACTGTTCATTTAAATAAACATACTATGCTAATTCTTCTTTTTTTAATTTATCTACAAAAGCTTTTTTAGTAGATAAACCCAAAATGTTAAACATTTCCATATCTTGATTATATAATGGATTTGGAGTTGTTAATAGTTTTTCGCCAGCAAAAATTGAGTTGGCTCCAGCCATAAAACACAAAGCTTGTCCTTCCATACTCATATTTAAACGGCCTGCCGATAAACGAACGGCAGTGCGAGGCAAAACAATACGCGCCGTTGCAATCATACGCACCATATCCCAAATTGGCACAGGCGGCTGGTTTTCCATTGGCGTGCCCTCAACTGCAACTAAGGCATTAATAGGAACCGATTCGGGCTGAGGGCGCAATAAACTTAACGTATAAAGCATTCCTACTCTATCATTAACACTTTCTCCCATACCAATTATACCGCCCGAGCACACTGTTAAACCTGCGCTACGCACGTTATTAATTGTGTTTAAGCGATCATCAAAAGTGCGGGTTGATATAATTTTTTCGTAATTTTCTTCGCTAGTATCAATGTTGTGGTTGTAAGCATACAAACCAGCTTCGGCTAATCGTTTTGCCTGCTCTTCGGTAACCATACCTAAAGTAGCACAAACTTCCATTCCTTTACTATTTATGGTTTTAACCA
>JAYSUQ010000012.1:0-6722 GCA_043718985.1 Bacteroidota bacterium
CTAATAACATTGGATTTTTTCCAGATATATTATTAGATAAATCTCTAGAAAATAAACTACAAGCAAAAAACATTTCGTATGGCGTTTATAGTTACAATAAATTACAAACCTCGTATGGCGAATTTCAGTATCCATTATTTTATTCAAAAAATTATTTCGCAAATAAATTAGTTTCCGACGATGAGTTTGAACACCATATTTATAATATAAAAAACAATACAGACATTATATTATCCGATCATCAAACAAATTTTTGGAGTCGATTTACATCAAACTCTTACTTATTTATTTTCTTTTCGTTAATTGTATTACTAGCAATTTGGATTAATGCCATTGTAATAAAACGCGAAAACAAATTCAATTCGCTTAACAATCGCATTCAATTTATTTTTGTGTGTGTGGTTTTTTTATCGCTAACAGGCGTTGTTATTGGCACTGTTTGGGTTGTAAATAACCAATTTGAAAATAAAAATAAAATAGATTTAATTACAAAATCACAGTTGGTTTATAGAGAACTACAATCTAAAATAGGAACACTTAATAAATTAGAAAATTCGTATAAAGATTTTACAACCTTTACCTTAAAAAAACAATCGGTTGTGTTTAGCACCGATATAAGTTTGTTTACTAAAGATGGCGAATTGTTTTCTACATCGCAACCAACTATTTATGAGCAAGGCTTAATTTCAAAATTTATGAATACTACGGCATTTACAGCATTAAATAATAATGCCGAAGCAAGTTTTTCTCACCGCGAAAATATTGGAAAATTAAATTATTTATCGGCTTATATTCCTTTTTATAATACAAAAGATATGCTATTGGGTTATATAAATTTGCCTTATTTTTCGCGACAAAAAGATTTAGAAAAAGAATTAACCGCCTACTTAACAACACTTATTAATATTTACACAATATTGTTTGCTATTAGCACCTTAATTGCGCTATTGGTATCTAATTTATTAACCAAACCATTACGAATTATTAAACAACAAATTAGTAAAATAGAATTTGATAAGCCAAACGAATCTTTATTATGGCAATCTAACGATGAAATTGGAAAGTTAGTTTCGGAGTACAACACGATGTTAATTAAGCTCGAAAAAAGTTCGGAATTGTTGGCAAAATCGGAACGAGAAAGTGCTTGGCGCGAAATGGCAAAACAGGTGGCCCACGAAATTAAAAACCCATTAACGCCAATGAAATTAAACATACAACATTTGCAACGCATAGCACAAACTAACCCCAATGATATGAAGGAGCGAATTGACAAAGTATCTGTTATGTTAGTTGAACAAATTGATACCCTTTCGCGCATAGCTACCGAGTTTGGTAATTTTGCCCAACTACCCAAAGAAAAATTAGAGAAAGTAAATATTACCGAAATTATAAAAAACATTACCATTTTATTTATTCAAAACTCAAACTGTCAGTTTTCGTTAAAAGCAAATGATGATGCATTTATTATGGCAGATAAAGACCAATGTGTAAGGCTATTTACTAATTTATTAAAAAATGCAGAGCAGGCTGTGCCGATAAATAAAGTAGGGCAAATTAGCATTAATTTATTTATTCAAAGCAGTAGTGTTATTATTGAAATTACAGATAATGGAACGGGAATACCCGAAAATGTGCAATCAAAATTATTTACGCCAAATTTTACAACAAAAACAACTGGTACAGGCTTAGGTTTAGCAATGGTTAAAAATAGTGTAACGGCTTTTGGTGGGTTTATAAATTTTAAAACCGAGTTAAATGTGGGTACAACATTTACGGTTACATTTCCATTAATTAGTTATTAATTTTATGTGTTGTTTTTGTGTTGCTATTAAATAAAAAAGTTTCACTTTGTTTTTCGCACAAAAACAAAGCATTGTTTAAAGGCTCAATTTTTGAGTAAATTATAGGTAATAAACTTTGCCCCTTATTATTAATTAAACCTAGTAAATTAGTATTATTGGATACAATATAAAAATTACTTTTTATTGAAAATAATTTTGATGTAGAGTTTATTTGATAATCTTTTGATGCGTAAACTGTTTTGTTTTTTTCGGTTATTAAATTACTACACCCTTTTTTTTGCACAATTGTTAATCCATTTTCAAAGTCAGAGGCACTATCATAATCAATAGCAATTACCTGTTTTAATTGGGCATCTAAATATCCGTATTTATTATTTTTTAAAACTCGCAAATATTCATTTTCACAAAAAGCAATTTCGTTATACATGCCATAATCTATTACTATTTTTCCATTAGCATTTATTAATGCAACTTCATCTTCATCATTTATTAATTTAAAATAAGTACCATTTGTGTAATTTTTAATGTCAGATACTTTGTATATACTGTTAAATGAAGAGATAAAACATTTATCATTACTATTATAAAAGGCATAACTATTGTTTTTAACAACTAAATAAACAAAACCTAAACAATGTGTTATTTTATTAAAATCAACATTTAGTAATAACTGTTCGCTTAAATTCATTAATCCGTATTTACCATTTTTACTTACTGTAATTAATAAGTTTGTATCAACATTCGATATCCATTGCCATTGCGCCGCTAAAACATTGTTTTGTGTATTTACTAAACCGTAATTTTCGCCATTAAAATAATAGGCGTATCCATTTTTAAAATCGCCTAGCTTATTATAAACAAATGGTATAACGGTTTCGCCCTTATTATTAATGGCCCCCGAATAATTATTTTTAATACAAACGTATAAGTTGTTTGCTTTTAAACTAATATCGTTATAGCCTTTTGATACTAATTGACCGCTGCTATTAATTAAATAATACAATGAATCTTTTTTTATTATTGCAATACCGTCAATAAAGGGTTCTCCCTCGTCAAAACTTAAGTTAACTAATTTTTCGCCTTGTTTATTAATATAAAAGCAACTATCGGCAATACAAGCAACTGCAAAACCTTCGTTAAAATTTGTAACATGTTCGTATGTTGGTTTAATAATAAAATCACCTATCGTATCTATAAAGCCAAATAAGCCTGTTTTATTAGCACATTTAAATAAAATTTTATCGGATAATTTAATTTCGTTTAGTACATAATTTTTATCGGGATAATTAGGGTATTTATTTAAAAACATTTCTAAGTTATGTTTTGTGTAATTTTTAACCTCTAAGCTATACAGTGCCTTCCAAGCATTTTGTTTAGTTAAAGGCGAACTGTAGTTTGTAATAAAAGCTGCTAAACTATCGGCATTATGTAAATTCTTAGTTAATTCAAACAGTGTTGTTTCGGCAATTGCTTTGTTTGGATTTTTTTTATAGTTAATTAAAAAAAATTTTAATCCATTTAAATTTGTTAGCGAGGTAGTTTGTGTAAATTGATATAGATAAAATTGATTTAAAGCCTGATTGTTTAAGTTACTTTGAGGATATTTTTTTATAAATAACTGAATACTATCAGTGTTTTCAAAAATATTGTAATAATTAAATTGCTGTTCATCTCTCAAATTATAAACAAACTGCTTTAGGCTATCATTTACAAAATAAAAATGTGATAAATAATAATTGTAATCATTATATTTTTTTGACAAGGTGTATTTTTCAAACCCTTTTTGTGCAATAGCAAATGCTAAAACAGCAATACTTGGTTTATTAATTTTAAAAACATTATATGTAGCGGTATCTTTAAACTGCAATTGGGCTAGTGCAATATATTTTGCAGCACTATCAATATTACTAAACGGATTATCGGTTTTATAATATATTGTTGCTAAACCAAAACTTGCATTACAAGGTTGTTTTTTTAATGATTTATAAAACAATTGCTTTGCTTTAAAATAATCGAAAATTGATAGGGCCTCAAATGCCTTGTTTATATTATTACAAAAAGTATTTGAAAAAGCGAATACTAAAATAATTAAAATTAATTTTCTCATTATGGCATCAAAAGTATAAATTTGATGATAATAGAAAATAGAAAGATGTTCACAACCGGAAAACTCATTTTTGCACTTATTTTTGTTTTAGTTTTTATTGGAACAATGATTTGGTCTTATCAAAAAGACAAAGTATTTACAAAAACACATTACCCAAAACCATATAAATTATTACTTTTTATCGGTTTAGTTGTTTTTATTATGTTTTTGTTTGTTAAAATGCGACATAAATTATAATCTTACTCAATAATTTTGTACCTTTAATTACTGAAACTATAATTTCAATCAATTACAATGAATAAATTAGGAAAAATATTTTTATTATCTCTGTTATCTATAAATGCCGTTGCTGGTATATTAATAGTTGAAGGTAAATTTCAAAACAAAAACATATACATTCAAAATGCTTATGGCGGTGCTGGCGTTGGTTATTGCGCTACCGAAATAAAAGTAAATGGTAAAATTACAACAGATGAGGTAAACTCTACAGCTTTTGAAATAGACTTAGCTGCAATGAATATTAAACCAGGGCAAAAAGTTACAATCGAAATTGAGCACAAATCTGATTGTATGCCAGTTGTATTAAATCCCGAGGTTTTAAAGCCACGCCCAACTTTCGAAATTCAAAATATGAATATTGGAACTAATGGTATTTTAAAATGGACTGCTAAAAACGAAAACGGAGCATTACCTTATTTGGTTGAACAGTTTAAATGGAACAAATGGGTGTATGTTGGCGAAGTGCAAGGCGTTGGTACACCTGATAATCACGATTATGTTTTTCAGGTTGCAATGCATAGTGGCGAAAATAAATTTAGAGTAAAACAAACTGGTTTGGCAATTGCTCCAAAAGTATCAAATGCTGTTATTGTAAATTCAACTTCAGATAAACCAACTTACATGGTATCTAAAGACGCAAAAACAATACAATATACTAAAGAAACTTTTTTTGAAATTTATGATGCATTTGGATCTATTGTAAAAAAAGGATATGGTAATTTAGTAAACGTAGAAAATTTAACAAAGGGTAAATATTATTTATGTTACGATAATCAAATGGCCGAGTTTGATAAAAAGAAATAAGTTTAATCTTACTATCATTTTGTTTGTTAATGTTTAATAGTTAACGTTTTAACTCCAATTATTTTTTACACCCCTTCATTTAAATGAATTTCAATTTTTTTGTAAATGAGGTTAAAAAAATTAAAGTAACGGATTATGGCTTTGTAATTAAATACAAATAATTGTAACCTATAACCAGCAATTATGTTTTTAGTTTTAACCCATTTATGGTTAATATAAATAAAATAGATGCTCAAGTGTTTTAATAATTTGCTTAATTAGTATTAAGCCTGTTGTTGTAAATGTTAATGTGCCATTTACAACACAATCAGGTGGCAAATTAACCTTTTTACTTGCCTAAACTAAGTTTTTTTCTTGCTTAGCAATTGTTTCGGTACAATTTATTAATAAATCAAAAATACAATTTGAAATCTATTTTTTTTAATTAGGGTTATTGTTTTTTTATTACTTTACATATTAGTAAATATTAATTTTACAAGGTAATAAACTATAGCAGTAAAATATATGGCAAAAATAATATCAATTATAAAACTAATTATTGATTTTTTAACTAATAAACTTTGGCGTTTAAGGGTTGATAAATTAAACAGTAAACAAGGGTTTTTATTAAAACAGTTGCGTGTTTTTTCGTTAAGTATAAAGGGATTTAAAGAGGATGATTGCGTTAACAGAGCAACAGCTTTAACATACTACACCTTGTTTTCTATAGTACCTGTAATTGCTTTAGCATTTGCAATTGCTAAAGGCTTTGGTTTTCAAGAAAAACTACAGCTCGATTTACTTCAAAAATTTAATCAACAACAAGATGTGTTAAACCAAGCATTTGTATACGCAAACAAAATGCTTAACAACACTAAAGGAGGCTTAATTGCTGGTGTTGGCGTAATTTTGTTATTATGGTCGGTAATGAAATTACTTGGTAATATTGAAGATAGTTTTAATGAAATTTGGGATGTTAAACGAAGCCGAACCTTGGTTCGTAAAATAACCGATTATTTATCTATTATGTTGGTATCGCCTATTTTTATTATAATTTCGGGTGGGTTAATGGTTATTATAAATAATCAAGTTGATAGTGTTATTTCTCACGCTCAATTTTTATCGCCAATAAGTATTGTGATAATGAAAATTTTTGCAAATGCATTAGTTTGGGCATTGTTTACATTTATTTATATTGTTTTACCAAACACAAAAGTAAATTTTAAATCGGCTGCCATTGCTGGCGTTTTTGCAACTATTTTATTTAAACTATTGCAATGGGCCTATATTTCGTTTCAGGTTTATGCTGTGCAATACAATACCATTTACGGTAGTTTTGCTGCACTGCCTTTGTTTTTAATTTGGGTACAATACTCGTGGTTTATTGTTTTATTTGGTGCCGAGTTAGCTTTTGCAAATCAAAATGTTGAGCATTATGAATTAGAAAACGATATTGCAAACATTAGCGACAGATACAAACGAGTTATTGCATTACTAATTGCAAACACAGTGGTTAAACAATTTAATACAGGAAACGAAGCGTTGAGTTTAGAGCAAATTTCAAAAAAACTTGATCTACCATTACGTTTAACGCGCTCAATAATTTTTGAATTTGTAGAAACGGGTATTTTTAATGAAGTTAGGCCAACAGTTCCCGATAAAGAAGTTGGCTATCAACCCGCAATATCTGATAGTAAACTTACCGTTAAATTTATTATAGATAAATTAGATGAAAAAGGGGTTAACCGTTT
>JAYSUQ010000111.1:0-14127 GCA_043718985.1 Bacteroidota bacterium
ATGCATCGCTGCCTTTACTATCGCTATGCGCACTTAAATCAATATCTATTTTTTTATTTGCGTTTAAAACAATTATAATTTTATCGAGTGTTTGTTTTGATTGGGCTAACAAATCTGATTTATTAAATTCAAATAAAATATTTTCGATAATGGTTTCGGTTTTTAATGTGTTTTTTTGTTTTAAAACGGTTAACCAAGGGTCGTCAATGTATATATCAGATAGTTTACTAATTTCGGCAGGTAACGGTTTGTAATTAAATTTTTTACCTTTTGCAAGCGATACTACTTTTAATAAACTATTTGAGTTATCAAAAATTAAAATATTATTAAACACATCTAACGCATTTTTTTGATTATAGGCTGTTATGCTAAATTGTTTTGAATAGTTAGTGTTTGTAAAAGCAAAATCGCCACTGTTAGTAGTAATTGCCGAGTCAATTATATACAAACTTTCATCTAACAACAATACTTTAAAATTACTTAATGGGTTGTTTTTATTATCGCCATAAAGTTTACCGCTCACATTCATTTTTAGTTCAACATCATCTAATATTAAATCGTTAAATGCCATATTAGATAATGCTAAAAAACGATACACAAATTTACTTTTAGATATTGAATCAACTTTTCTTATAAACTTATCTTTAACGCTATATAAGTTTACGGTGTAATTTTTTTCAGAATCAACGCTATCATAAGCAATGCTATACGCTTGCCCAGGAGTGATTTTTGTGAACAAAAAATTACCAAATGCATTTGTTTTTGTTTTTTGCACAATGTTGTGTTTTGCACCTAATAAATAAATAGTTTTTTCTGACAGTACTTTTTTATCAGTGCCGTTAACGGCAATTAATTTACCAGCTACATTAAAATTAAAATCTTTATTAATTAATTTTTTTATAATGTTATTCGATTCAGTTTTTGATAATGCAATAGTTGTTTTGATGGCACTTGTTGTTACATCAATTAATTGGTTTTTTGTGTTTAACAATTTTATTTGTTCGTTGTTAGGATTGTCGTCGGCTGTTATATTTAAACTAATGCCACTCGTTTCAGTTTCATCAACACCTTTAAAAACAAAATGCCCTGTGTTAGTTGTTTGCGCATTTGCAATTACTTTTCCGTTTGTACCTAGTAAACTTATTTGTTTATTTTTTAGTGGGGTTTGTTTATCATTATTTAAACATAATTTACCAACTAATTGCACATACTCTTTTTGTTTTTCTGGTTTTAAAATTGGTGTAATGGTATCTTCTTGTTTATAAATGGCGCGTATAAATTCATTCATATATAGTGTATCGTCAATAAACTTATTTCGCCCATCAAATAATAAACGATGAAAGGGTTCTTTAAATTTCTCATTTTTTAAGTTAATAGCATCTTTCGGAAAAAACGGAATATCTAACTCGTAGGTCATTTTATATTTACGTTTATTTTCGGGAATATTTGCAAATACACGCATAAAAATATCGGGGCTTTTAGCATTCGAAAAATAAATATCGTAAGTAAAACCAAACGGCAAGTTTAATGTAAAATCTGTTTTATCTTTTGTGTTTAACTCGGTTGTAATATTGTTGTTGGCAATAACTTTAATTTGAGTGTTACGCAAGGGCAAGTTATTAAAGTAATTATGGCCAATAAATTTTAAGCCGCCATCTTGAGCCTTGTTAACGAAGGCGAATAAACTTAAACATAAAATAAATAAATTTTTAATTTTCATCATACGTTTAACGTTTTTAAATGAGTTGTAATTATGTTGCAACACTTTTTAATTGTTTGTGAGTTGTAATTGTCAATAGTAATAACCAGCGTGTTTTGTTTTTTTAAATAATATAAATCTAATTGTTTTTTTAATTTTTGTAAATAGGTTACGCTAAGTTTTTGCTCAATTACTCTGCCACGTTTTTTTATATTTTGGTTTATTAAATCAACTTCTACATTTAAATATACAATTAAATTTGGTTGCAAAAGTGTGCTTGCAATGGCGTTGTAATGTTTTAAAAAAAAATTAAAATCGGGTTTTGTTAAATTCACTTTAGCAAAGCATAAACATTTATCAATATGATAATCCGATATTGTAATGCTGTTTTTTTGATAACCATTAAAATAGTTAAATAGTTGTTTTTGCCTATCAATTAAAAACGAATATTCGGTAGGAAAAGCAAATGCTTTTTTATTATTATAAAACAGTGGTAACAACGTATTTTCTTCAAACTGCTCGGGCAAATAATTGGCTTTTAACTTTAATGCTAAAGCCTTTGCTAATGTGCTTTTGCCAGCACCTATATTTCCTTCAATACAAATATACATTAGTTGTGTGTGTGTAAAATTACGTTACTAGTATCGGGGCATTGTTTAAGTAATATAGCAATGGTGTGTTGTAACATTGGATGCATTAAATTTGGTGCAATTTGAGCTAAAGGCATTAACACAAATTTACGCAAGTGTAACCGTGGGTGTGGTAATATCAATTTGGTTGATTTCTTAACCTCTTCATTAAAAAATAAAATATCTAAATCTATAGTTCGGGCTTGGTACTGATTGGTTACATCTCTTACTCTACCTAACTGTTTTTCTATTTTTAATAATTGATTAATAAGCTTAGTGCTTGTAAATTGTGTAGTAATTTTAATACAACAATTTAAATACGTTTGTTGCTTTGTATCGCCCCAAGCTTCGGTTTCATAAATAGCCGAAGCTATTATAACACTACCAATTTGTTGAGATATTAGCTCAATAGCATTATTGAGATAGAGTTTTCTATCGCCTATGTTACCGCCTAAACATAAATATGCAACGTTCATAAAAATTATGTTAAAGTTAAGTTAAAGTGTTTTATATTTCGGTAATTAAAAATATTAATTTAAACACAAAATGAAACAATTTTTTGGAGCTTTTTTAGGATCAATTTTAGGATTACTAATTACAGGTATTATTATAGCATTAATTATTGCCGCATCTATTGCAGGGTTAGTATCAAAAGCAAAAACAATAGGTAACGATGCCCTTGTTGATGTGAGCGAAAACTCGGTATTGCGTTTAAATTTAAATGGAGAAATTAACGAACGAGGTACTAAAAGCCCGTTTGGAAACTTAAAATTTGGGCCAATTAAACCTTCAACATCTATTGGTATTAACGATGTTATTGCAAGTTTAACAAAAGCTAAAATCGATAACAATATTAAAGGAATTTATTTAGAAATTAGCAACCCAATTGCTGGTTTTGCATCACTTGAAGAGGTGAGAAATGCACTATTAGATTTTAAAAAATCGGGGAAATTTGTAATTGCTTATGCCGAAGTTTATACTCAAAAAGCTTACTATTTGGCAAGTGTAGCAAACAAATGTTATTTAAATCCACAGGGTGGTTTTGAGGTTAAAGGCTTAAGTTCGCAAGTTATGTTTTATAAAAACATGTTAGAAAAATTAAATGTTGAGGTTCAAATTTTTAGACACGGTAAATTTAAAAGTGCCATTGAGCCTTTTATGTTAGATAAAATGAGTGAGGCTAACCGTGCACAAATAGAAACATACTTAGGATCGCTTTGGCAGCAAATGGTTGTAGGTGTTAGCAAAGATCGTAAAATATCAATTGATGAAATAAACACTATTGCTAATAATTTATTAGTGCGCAACCCTAACGATGCAGTTAAATATCATTTTATTGATGAGTTAAAATATGAAGATGAAGTTTTCGCATTAATTAAAAAAACAATGAATGTTAACGATAATCAAAAATTAAATTTTGTAACCTTAACGGATTATGCAACAACAGTTGATCAAATAAATAATTCTAAAAATAAAATTGCAGTTATTTATGCCGTTGGCGAAATTGTGAGTGGCGATGGCGATGGCGACGATGATAAAATGGGAAGCGAAAAAATAGTAAATGCATTACGCAAAGCACGTTTAGACGATGATGTTAAAGCAATTGTGTTGCGTGTTAACTCGCCAGGTGGTAGCGCCTTGGCAAGTGATGTTATGTGGCGCGAAACTTTATTAGCAAAACAAGCAAAACCATTAATTGTTAGTATGGGCGATGTGGCTGCAAGTGGGGGCTATTATATTAGTTGTATGGGCGACCGTATTTTTGCGCAACCAAATACAATTACTGGTAGTATTGGTGTTTTTGGTATGATACCAAATGCACAAAAAGCATTAGCTGATAAACTAGGAATTACTATTGATACAGTAAATACAAATAAACACAGCGATGTTGGAACAATTTTAAGAGGAGTAACAAAAGATGAATACGCTTATGTGCAACAAAGTGTTGAGCATATTTATGACGTATTTATTACCAAAGTAGCACAAGGGCGCAAAACAACTAAAAATTTAATTGATAGTGTGGGTCAGGGCCGAGTTTGGAGCGGTGCCGACGCTATTAAAATTAATTTAGTTGATGAGTTAGGCGGTATTAAAGATGCTGTTAATTATGCTGCAAAAATGGCTAAGCTTAGTAATTATAAATTAGTTGATTATCCAAAACAGGCCGATGCACTTGAAGAATTATTAGGAAATACAAAAGAAGAGATGGAAACTCGTTATTTAAAAACAAATTTTATCTCACTGTATCCTTATTTAAAACAAGTTAAATGTGCGCTACAATTAAAAGGTGTGCAAGCTCGCCTACCCTACGAAATGATTATTGAATAAATACAGTTATGGTGTTTTTATTTACTTTATTGTTATTGCAAGTGTGTATTAAAATTTACACAATGTGTAATTACAGTATTTAATTTCTGTTTATTTGCAGCATTATGTCATTATACATCGCATCACTTAACTCGGGTAGCAACGGTAATTGTTACTATGTTGGTAACACAACAGAAGCCATTTTAGTTGATGTTGGTATCTCTTGTAAAGAAATAGAAGCACGACTGCTGCGTTTAAATTTATCTATAAGTAATATTAAAGCATTATTTATTACACACGAACACGGAGACCATATAAAAGGCTTAGAAGTGTTTTCAAAAAAACACCAGTTACCGGTTTATATTTCTAAAAAAACAGAACAAAACTCTAAACTTATTTTAGAGAATCATTTGGTAACTTATTTTAACCAATTTAATCCAATTGTTATAGGAAATTTAATTATAAAACCTTTCTCAAAAAATCATGATGCCGCCGATCCGTATAGTTTTATTATTGAAGGCAACAATGTTACCGTTGGCGTGCTAACCGATATTGGATCGGTTTGCGAAAACGTAATAACAAATTTCAAACTATGTAACGCCGCATTTTTAGAGGCAAATTACGACGACGATTTGTTGCAAAACGGTAATTACCCCTATTATTTAAAAGTACGCATACAGGGCAACAACGGTCATTTATCAAACCAACAAGCGTTAAATTTGTTTACACAACATAAATTAAAAACAATGTCGCATTTAATTTTAGCACATTTATCAAAAGATAATAATTGCCCAATACTTGTAAAAACATTGTTTACCAAACACGCTAAAAACACGCAAATTACAGTTGCATCGCGCTTACAAGAAAGTGAGGTGTATTGCATTACACAATAATAAATTATTTTTTTAATTGAAAATAATAGTTACAAAGCATAAACACACTTTATATAATTTTAACCATTATGTATTATGCGTTGTTGTATTGGCGCCTGTATGTTGTGTTTTATAAATGTGGTGGCAACAATTTCTACAACGGTAGGATTTAGTAAACCAAAGTTTACAATACTTGCATATGGTTTAATGGCTAAGGTTACAGCATTATCGGCAATTTTTATGGCAGCAACTTCGGGTGCAGGCTCTTTTAATACAATACTACTTAATAATAAATCGGCTATAATTAGTTTTTTAACCTCATCAATATTATGAGTTGCAGATACAATAACCTCTACATTGCCCCGTAATGTGCCGTGTTTACTGTAGTTTATTATAGTGCCGTTGGATACAGAGCCATTTGGTAAAATAATAGTTTTTAAATCGCCAGTAAGTAAAATCGAATTAAATATTTGAATTTCTTTAACAGTTCCTATTTGGCCAAGTGCTTCAATTAAATCGCCTACCTTATAGGGTTTAAAAATTAAAATTAAAACACCACCCGCAAAGTTTGATAGAGAGCCTTGCAAGGCTAAACCAACTGCTAAACCTGCAGCACCTAGTATGGTTACAAATGATGTTGTGCCAATGCCAATCATCCCTGCAACTGTAACAATTAAAACAACCTTTAAGCCAATTGATATTAAACTACGTAAAAACGAACTTAACGAAACATCAAATTCTCTTTTTTGCATGGCTAAATTTGCAATTTTAGATAGGCGCTGAATAAGCCATAAGCCAATAAAAAATACAATTATTGCCGCAATTAATTTTGGAGTAAACTCCACTAACATGCCAATAAATTTTTCGAAATGTTGTCCTAAATTTAATACCTCTGTTTTCATTTGTAATAGTTAAAGTAAACTAAGTTTTATTTTTAAATTAAATTGTATTATAAGCTAATTTCTTTGTTTTTATTTGCGAAAAATAAACCTGTGCCTACACAAAGTAATAATAAAACAGAGCCAATTAAAGCTAGTGTATTACCTGTTTTGTAAGTTTGGGGTTCAAATTTAAACTCAATTTTATGTTTGCCAGCTGGCACTTCCATACCACGTAAAATATAATTAACCGATGTGTGTGGTGTTAGTGCGCCATCAATATAGGCGTTCCAACCTTGTGCATAATAAATTTCAGAAAACACAGCAAAGCTTTTTTCATTTGCATCGGTATTATAAACTAAGTAGTTTGGCATATAACTTTGCAAACTAATTTTACCGCTGGTATTATAACTAGCAAGTGCTTTAATTTGTTCATTATTTTTAAGTTGTATTACCGCTTCGCGTTTAGTATCTAATTTATATAATGCTACAATTTCGCTATCGGCATTAGCTACTATTTTTAAATTTTTAATAAACCAAGCATTACCATTGGCTTGTGGGTTAGGCATTGCAACAGCACTCTCTTTTGTTGGCACAATAATATACTTAGTATTTAACATATTTAAAACGCGTAACTTTGCCGTGTGTATTTGCATTAACGAATCGTTTTGTGCAGCTTGGTTTAAACCGTTATAAAATTCTTTTGTTTCACCATCTAAATGAAAATCAATTACCTCTTGATATTTTTTTAATTTGGCGCCGTGGTAACCTCCAATAGATTTATGATAATACGAAGTTGAGGCATCGTTAAATGAATTAACCGATAAATTTAGCACACGATAATCTAAACTTTTATCTTGTAAAATTTGTTCGTCGGCTTGTGTTTTTGCAGGAGCAGCATCATAAAGTGTTTTTGCTACAAAACTTTTAGCGTTTAAATACCTATCCGTTACAGGCCATAAATCGGCACAAATAAAAATGGCAAGTGTAATTAATAATAATTCTACTTTTAATTTTTTTTGTAAGTATAAAAATAAAAACATACTTGCTAAGCCAATAAACATAAGCGAGCGGCGTGCATCTGATTTAAAAATATACTCGCGTGCATTTTGAATGTTTGCTAAAAAATTAGGCATAAATTCATTAATTTGAGCATCGGTAGCGCCACTTTGTTTAAATTGATTTACTATTTGTAGCTCTTCGCCATCGGCACTAAATGAGTTTACAATTGTTGGTGCAAAAGCAGCTATTAAACAAAATCCTCCAATTATTGCACCCGAAATTATTAATGCTTTTTTTAAGTCAATTAATTTAGCTACAAAGGGTAGTTTAATTGTTTCGGGTTTATCTGCCATTTTTATAAATTTATCTAAGGCTAAAACGGCTAATAATGGTATGGTTAATTCTGCAATTATTAATATCATCGATACGGCTCTAAATTTATTGTAACCTGGTATAAAATCCATAAATAGGCTGGTTAAAGGCATAAAGTTTTTGCCCCACGATAGCATTACAGATAATAGTGTTGCAACTAACAAAGCCCATTTTAATGGATGGTTAATAATTAATAAGCCTAAAAAAGCTAATAGTATAACAATAGCTCCAATATAAACAGGACCCGATGTAAAAGGTTGTGTGCCAAAATAGGCACTACTACCGCCAACTTGGTCGCGCATTTGAGGGTCAATATTTTTTAAAGCATCTTTATCTACATTACCAATTGCTGATGATGCACCGCCTTTAAAATTTGGGATTAAAAATGTAAATGTTTCGCTAACACCATAACTCCATTGGGTTGCATAATCTTTATCTAAGCCCGATGTGGTATTAGCTTTGTTTGATTGTAAATTTGAATTTATTGTTAATTCGGTTTTACTGCGCGTTGATAGTTTACCATACTCGTTAAGCGTTAATAAATTGCCTGCGTTTGGCAACACACCAACTACTGATGCTGCTATAAATAATGCAACGCCTATAAAAAAAGGTTTTGTTGTTTTTTGTTGATAGGCAATTATAAAATAACTTAAAAAAACTAAGCCAAATAACATAAATGCGTAATAAGAAATTTGTACGTGATTGGCGTTTAACTCCATTGCCATAAATAATGCACATACCGCAAAACCTAACCATTTTTTACCACGCATTAATAAAATGATACCGCCTAATAATGGCGCTATGTAACCAATTGCATTAGCTTTTGAGTTATGGCCTGCCTCGAGTATTATAAAAAAATAGGAAGAAAAACCATACATTAAACTACCAACTATTGCCAGCCACGGGTTAATTTGCAAGCATAACAATAAAATAAAAAAACCTATAAAGCATAAAAAAATGTAGCCACTTGGGTGCGGTAAAAATAAATGAAACACTTTATCAATATGCCCTAACCAGTTACCTGGATATAAGGTTGAAACTTGATAAGCTGGCATGCCACCAAACATTGAGTTTGTCCAAAGGGCTTCTGTATGATTTGTTTCACGAAAACTTTTCATTTCCTGACTCATACCTTTGTAACGAATAATATCGCCTTGCTCTAATACTTTATTTGATAATAAGGGGCTAAAATGAATTAGTGTAATGGTTGCAAAAACAACAATAGCAATTAAATGCGGTAAATACTTTTTAATGTTCATGTAAATTTGGTTTATAGGCAAATATAACAATATTAGCTTTTATTAACTGTAAATAAATGCTAAAAACGAGTTGGCAAACTAACCTCGCTAACCAATAAAGTTGGCATTAGTATTTAAAATAAAAATAGTTATGGAAAATTATTAGCTGCCGCATCTAAATAAAAAATAATCACCAAATATAAATGATTATTTAACAGCTAAACCATATAACAACTAAAAAACAATAAATATGAAAATTCAAATTAAAAAACCTTGCTTTCAAAATTGGGATGCAATGGTGCCAAACGAACAAGGTGCATTTTGTGGCGCTTGCGCAAAATCGGTAATCGATTTTAGTAATAAATCTATTAGCGAAATAACACATTATTTTACTATAAATAAAGCCGATAAATTATGTGGGCGTTTTAAGGTTGACCAGTTAAATACTCTTAATTTTAATCAGTTTTACGAATCGTTTTTAAACATAACTTTTAGCAAGAAATTAACTCTTATTATTTGTTTAACATTTGGATTGTGGGGTTTTAACGCCAACACTGTTTGTGCACAAACAGTAAATCCAATAACAAAAAATGGTACACTAAATACAAATAACACTAATTTTAATAATACTATAATTCATGTAGCCCCAATAAAAGATACAACTGATATTATACCTAACGATAATATAATTATGGGTAAAATGATTGCCCCACACAACATAAGTAAACCAAAAAACGTAACATTAATAAAAGGAGAAATACAAGCACCTATAGTAAAAAGAGAACCTAAAATAAAAATTCGAAATAAAAAGTAAATAAAAAACTCGGATTTAATTTTCGAGTTTTTTTGCTTCATTCCAATATTTATTCATTTCATCAAGTTTGCAATCGGCCAATGCTTTGCCTTGTTGTAGTATTTTTTGCTCCATATAATTAAAACGAAAAATAAATTTTTTGTTTGTTTTTTCTAAAGCATCCTCAGGATTTACTTTTAAAAAACGGGCGTAATTAATTAACGCAAAAAATACGTCTCCAAACTCCGATTCTAATTTTTGTTGATTATTTGCGGCAACTTCAACCTGTAATTCATTTAACTCTTCTTGCACTTTTTCCCAAACTTGGTTAGGCTCTTCCCAATCAAACCCAATAGCTCGTGCTTTATCTTGTATTCGTAACGCTTTTAATAGCGAAGGCATGCTGCTTGGCACACCTGATAGCGCGCCCTTATTACCTTCTTTTTGTTTTAGTTTTTCCCAATTTTGAGTTACCTCTTCGGCATCATTAACTTTTACATTGCTATAAATATGAGGATGCCTGAATATCATTTTTTCGCACAGCGAATTAATAACATCAGTTATATCAAAATCATTGGTTTCGCTTGCTATTTTTGCATAAAAAACTAAATGTAATAAAACATCCCCTAGTTCTTTTTTAATTTCAGTTTTATCTTCTTTTAAAATGGCATCGCTTAATTCATAGGTTTCTTCTATTGTTAAATGCCTTAGTGTTTCCATTGTTTGTTTTATATCCCAAGGGCACTTTGCGCGCAAATCGTCCATAATATTTAATAGACGTTCAAAAGCAATTAGGCGAGAATCGGTTATCATATAACTATGTTTAATTTAATACAATTTTAATTTTAAGATAATACTTGTAGCTTTGCTTTGTGCTAAAGCAATTTGAAGTAAACATACATAAAAACGCATTATTTACAAAAAGCGATAAACTTTTAGTAGCATTTAGTGGTGGTGTAGATTCGGTTGTGTTAGCAGTTTTATTAAACAAAGCAGGTTATAATTTTGAGTTAGCGCACTGTAATTTTATGTTACGTGGTAATGAAGCAAATGATGACACTAAATTTTGTGAAAACTTTGCAGAAACTTTAAATTGTAAAATACATACTGTTTTTTTTGACACAAAGCAGTATGCGCAACAGCATAAACTATCTGTACAAATGGCTGCGCGCCAGTTGCGTTATAATTGGTTTAACGACTTAAAACAAATCAGCAATTATAATTATATTTTAACAGCCCACCATGCTAATGATAACGTTGAAACAGTTTTTGTTAACCTAATACGTGGCACTGGCATTAAAGGCATGTGCGGCATACCTCAAAAACAAAACGATGTTATTAGGCCATTATTATTTGCAACAAAACAATCTGTTTTAAATTATGCTACCAAACACTCCATTTTATATAGAGAAGATAGTAGTAATGCCGAAGTAAAATATAAACGAAATTTTTTGCGTCATAATATTATACCTGAACTTAAAAAATTTAACCCAACAATTGAAGAAACAATTAATACATCAAGTTTTTATTTTAAACAAGCTGCCAATATTGTAGCCGATTTTGCTGATCAAAAATTTAGTATTATTTGTAAAACTATAAATAATCAATTACACGTTAACATACATTTACTGTTAGCCGAGTCCCAAAAAGAAACCTTATTATTTGAGTGGTTACGAGATAAAAATTTTAAATCAACTCAAATTATTCAATTAATTAATTTATTAATCCATGGCAATTTTACTGGTAAACAATTTGTGTCGCAAACGCATCAATTAATTGTTGATAGAGAATTTATAATTATTAAAACAATTGAAAATGAAAATAAATGTTATCAATACACAATTCAATCTGTAACTAATACAAATCATTTACCCATTAATTTAAATTTTAATGTCATTGATAAAAAGCAATTTTCAGCTTCTAAAAACGAAATTTTAATTGAGTTAACTGCAAATTTATTCCCGTTAACACTGCGTAAATGGCAAACAGGCGATAAGTTTAAACCCTTTGGAATGCTTGGGTTTAAAAAATTAAGTGATTTTTTTAAAGATGAAAAATTAAATTTATTTGAAAAACAACAGGTTTGGATTTTGGAATCGAACAAACAGATTATTTGGATTATTAATTACCGTTTAGATGAACGCTTTAGAATAAACAATGATGCAATAAATTATTTAAAAATTACAACATTGTAAATTTAAAAAAATTGTTTTTTATACCTACAACAAACGTTTTAATGTTTTTTTTTATAAAACTAGTGGGAAGTATTGCACAATAATTTTATAAATATATTAGTGGAATTGTTACTTTTGATGCACAATTTTTAAACAAACACACAAATGATTACTACCGATTTAGCCATTGTTGGCGCTGGCCCTGTTGCACTTTTTGCCATATTTGAAGCTGGTTTACTAAAATTGAGATGTCATTTAGTTGATTATTTGCCACAGGTTGGTGGACAACTATCCGAAATTTATCCAAAAAAACCAATTTATGATATTCCTGGATACCCAACTGTTTTAGCACAAGAACTCATAGATAATTTAATGAAGCAGGCCGAACCTTTTCACCCTACTTTTACGTTAGGCGAACGGATAGAAACTCTTGAAAAAAGAGGCGATAGAGACTTTTTATTAATTACAAATTTAGGAACACAAATACAAGCTAAAACTGTTGTTATTGCTGGTGGTTTAGGTTGCTTTGAGCCTCGAAAGCCCGAAGTAATTGGGTTAACTAAGTTTGAAAACGGTAAAGGAATTAACTACATGATTTTAGACCCAGAAAAATACCGCGACCAACGAATGGTAATTGCAGGTGGTGGAGATAGCGCTTTAGATTGGGCTATTTTTTTATCAGATATTTGTTCGGAATTAACGTTGGTGCACCGCAGCGAATCGTTTAGGGGTGCGCCCGATAGCGTTAACAAAGTAATAAAATTGGCCGAAGAAGGTAAAATTAAATTATTGTTAAACACAAATTTAACAAGCGTTAATGGCGATGATCATTTAAAATCGGTATCGATGGTAAATGCAAAAACAAAAGAGCCTGTAATAATTGAAACCGACTACTTAATACCATTATTTGGATTGAGCCCAAAATTAGGCCCAATTGAAAAATGGAATTTACAAATAGATAAAAATGCCATTGAAGTTAACACCGACGATTACTCAACAAATGTTGAAGGTGTGTATGCTATTGGCGATATTAACACATACAAAAACAAATTAAAATTAATTTTATGTGGTTTTCATGAGGCTGCTATAATGAGCCATAGTGCTTATAAATACATAAACCCAGGCATTAAGTACACAATGAAATATACTACAGTTAACGGCGTTAACGAATTTTAAACTACTGTTTTTTTATAAATTAAAAGCCTCATTAATTTAAATTAACCATTTGAATTTTAAACACAATAAAATTACCCCACTTAAACTTTTTTTTAGTAAAAACCAAAGAGTTAATTACCTACAAACACAAGTTAAGTTGTAGTTTTTTTTTACGTAAATAATGTTATATTTATAAACGATTTATGTTTTTAAAAATCGGTGTAACTAATGAGTAAATCTGAAAACATTAAAAGAGTTGGTATAGCCTTGCAAGGCGGTGGTGCGCATGGCGCATTTACTTGGGGAGTTTTAGATAGGCTTTTAGAAGAAGATCACATAATTGCCGATGCAATGTGTGGCACTAGCGCAGGAGCAGTAAATGCGGTTGCTTGCGCATATGGCTTACACACGGGCGGCGCCAAAAAAGCTAAAGAAATTTTAGAACAATTGTGGCGCAATGTATCACGTGCGGGCAGTATGTTTCAGCCAAGTAGTTATGATAAAATGTTTAGCGATGGCGATATACACAACTCTCCAGGTTATATGTTGTTTCATAATATGACGCAATACATGTCGCCCTACAATTTTAATCCATTAAATTTTAATCCGTTACGTGATATTTTAACTGATTTAATTGATTTTAAAGAATTGCAACTTTATAACAAAAAAAAATTATTTATTTGTGCAACCAATGTTAAAACAAATAGAGCCAAAATTTTTAGTAATAAAGAAATAACTGTTGATGCCGTTTTAGCATCGGCTTGCTTACCGTTATTGTTTCAGGCAGTTGAAATTGAAGGTGAATTTTACTGGGATGGTGGCTATATGGGTAACCCTCCAATTTTCCCTATTATAAATAACACAAATTTACATGATATTGTGTTAGTTAAAATTAATTCGGTAAATGTTAATTCGGTACCAACCACTGCCCGCGATATTGCTGATAGAGTGAACGAAATATCATTTAATAGCAGTTTAATTAACGAAATGAAACTTATACATTACAGA
>JAYSUQ010000112.1:0-4751 GCA_043718985.1 Bacteroidota bacterium
CGATACATTGGCGATGGTATTTTTGCAGTAATTGTTTTAGATTCGAACGTGCGATACAACGCAAACGATAAAAATAAATATACAATTGCCGTTAACGAAAAAAAGATGGCTTTAGAAAACGTTATGCGACTAATATCATTTAAAAAAATGCCGTGCCATGTATAAAAAGCGCCATACATTAGCAGCGCAGCTAAAATCCAACTTATATAAAACCTAACAGATAAATTCATAAAAGGGTTTTGTTGTGTTTTTAATTATAAACTAGTGTTAAGCTTGTTTTAAAATTATACTCTAGCAACATCTATCTTAAAATATAAAATTACAAGAATTTTACCTTATTTAACAAAAACTTTGCCACAATTTGTAATTGTTAGTTTAGCATTAATATGTTAAGTTTGTAATATGCGTTTTTTATTAAAAATTATTTTTTTATTATTTGTTAGTTCGTTTATATTACCATCATGTAAAAAAACAACAAGTTGGGATGTGGATGCTGCTTTTCCTATCGCTAAAAGCTATTTAAATATTAGCAATTTTTTTGGCGACACCATTTTTAAAGCCGATGCAAATAACTTGTTACACATTGCCTTTAGTAAAGATATTGTAAACTATACAATGGATAGTTTAGTTAAATTACCAGATACAACCGTTGATGCAAGTTATGTTTTAGCTTTTTATTATAATATTAACCCAGGCACACAAATATATACCAATGCCACATCGAGCACACGCGAAATTACGTTTGATGTAAATAATGGGGTAGAATTAAACACAGCAATTATACGTAACGGTGCCATAAAAATTGAATTTTCAAACACATGTTCACAACCCTTAAATTTTAATTACGATATTAATTCGGCAACTAAATGGGGTAATGTATTTCATATAAATCAAACTGTGCCCGCTAATACAAATTCATTTATTAAATACTATTTGTTAGATGGTTATAGCTTAAATTTTAGAGGTTTAAATAATAACCAAGTAAATACCCTAGTGCAAACCTATACTATTAGTGCCGATGTAAGTGGGCAAACAGATACCATAAAACCAATGCAAGGTTTAGGCATTAAATTATCGTATGTTAATATTATACCCGAATACATACAGGGTTATTTTGGACAGCAAGATTTATCATTTGGTCCCGATTCATCTAAACTAGATTTTTTAGGTAATGTTAGCATCAATAATTTAGCCCTCACACAATCTAGCATCAATTTTAGAATTATTAACGAGTTTGGTATCGAAATGAGTAGCGCCATCAACTCAGTTAAATCTATTAAAACAACCCCCACAAACATTATAAGTTTAAATGCAGGCACTTTACTATCAACCATTAATATTAACCGAGCTACAAAAACTAATAATGCATCAAACCCAGTTTTTCCGTTTGTAAAACAAATTAATGTAAACTCAACAAACTCAAACCTAAATCCGTTTTTACAAAATTTACCAAACTATTTAGGTTATTCAATAAAAGCAACCATAAATCCTTTGGGCAACATATCGGCTGGTAACGATTTTGCATACTATGGCAAAGGCCTACGAGTAATTGCCGATGTTGATATTCCATTAAAATTATCGGCAAATTATTTTAAACTCGAAAATTTTTCGAAAGTTGATTTAACTCAACTTAAAGAAATTAGAAACGTAAACGCGTGTCAAATTTTTGTCGACGCTATTAACAATTATCCATTTAAAGCACAATTGCAAGGGTATTTATTAAACGATCAAAATCAAATTATTGATTCGTTGTTTTTACCAGGCCAAAACTTTATCCAATCGGCAAGTACCAATTTAAACAACGATGTTTTAAACCCTATAAATTCTCAGCTAATTGCCGAATTTGATAAATCAAAAATTGAACATTTAACACAATGCAAACAAATAAAATTTGTAAGCTATATGTTTTTACAAAATCAGCCAACTCCAATAAAAATTAATAACGATAGCTTTTTAGATGTAACGGTGAGTGCTAACGTAAACTATAATGTAACTAAAAAATAATGAAGTATAGTTTATTATTAATCGTATTTTTTTTAAAAAGTAATTTGTATTCGCAATATAATTCCGAATTTTTAAATTTTGAAAAAACTGGCCGTAGTGTTTCTATAAATGGCGAATACGAACTAGGCTCAAATGGTATTTATAATGGTTTATTAAATAAATTTATTTTTGGAGGCTATATAAATAACGATTTAAAAAACAAATCGCGCGCCAATATGAAAAACGTTAGCGTGTTAGGGGTAAATATGAACTACGACATATCTGTGTTTTTTGGTCGCAATAAACGTTATTCGTACTTAATAGGTTTTAAAGATCAACGTATTTTTAATGCCTCGTATACCAAAGATTTTTATGATTTACTATTTTATGGAAACAAACCATTTAAAGGCGAAACAAAAAATTTAAGCGGCACAAGCATTAACTCGTTACGATTTCAGGAAATAAAACTGGGTTTTATTTGGCATAAAATAGATTCTACAGCTAAGGTTGGTGTTTCTGTTTCGTTTTTAAAAGGTCAAAATTTATTTTATATTAAAGCTAAACAAGGTTCGAGTTTATATACAAGTGCCGATGGAAAAGAAATAGTTTTTAATTCGGATTTTAATATGGCATTAAGCGATACCAGTAACCGCAAAAATCCATTTGCCTACACAGGTATTGGTGCAAGTGCCGATATTTTTTTTGAAACCCCCTACAATAGCAATATTGGCAAAGGTAGTGTGTTAACAGTTAATGCTAACAACATAGGTTTTTTGCATTGGTTTGATAACAGCGTGCAGTATAACAGCGACTCAACATTTAAATTTAGCGGCTATAAAATTAATAATATTTTAGATTTAAAAGACTCAACACTAGCAACCATAAACCGCGATAGTATAATTAAAACAACCACCAATGCTAGGCACGAATCGTTTAATGTTAACATACCAACCAACTTATTAATAATAAATAAAATACGGTTTACTAATAAATTTGTGTTAGGCACAGGTTTTAGGTATTTATTTAATTCAAATTTTAAACCCTATTTTTTTGTTGATGCCGATTACGATTTAACAAAAAAAATTACAACCACACTACACATAGCCTACGGTGGTTATTCTCGTTTAAACGTTGGCTTAGCAGTAGCTTACAACTCTCCAAAATGGTATTTAAAATTTGGCAGCAACAGCTTGCAAGGTTTTATTTTGCCAAAAAATACCTATGGGCAAGGATTGTTTATATCAGTAGCTAAAAAACTTAAAAACTAATAGTTATGAATCGTTTATTATTTGTGTTGGCTTTATTATTAAACATAACATTACAAGCACAGCCGCCTAAAAAGTTTCACACCAGCATTGGTGGTAATGGTTACGATTATGCCTACGATGTAAAACAAACCACCAATGGGGGTTACATACTTGCTGGCTCAACTAGTAGTTTTGGTTTTGGCAACACCGATGTTTACTTACTAAAATTAGATAGCATGGGGCAAATTGAGTTTCAAAAAACCTATGGTGGTTATGATAACGAAAGTGCAAAAGCTGTAGTGCAATTAACAGATGGTAGCTACGTTATTGCTGGCTACACAAGCTCAAAGGGTTTTGGTGGTTACGATGCTTATATTATAAAAACAGATAACCTTGGTAATTTAATTTGGGAAAAAACATTTGGTGGCACCGATTGGGATTTTTGTAATAGCATGGTTGCAACCGCCGATGGTGGTTTTATTTTAGCAGGCTCAACAACCAGCTTTGGTTATGGTAATACCGATGGCTACATTATTAAATTAGATGCAACAGGTACCGAACAATGGCATAAAATTGTAGGTGGCACAAAAGCCGATGAGTTTAAAAGTATAATACAAACCACCGATGGCGGCTATGCCTTGGCAGGCCAAACAAAAAGTTATAACGATAGCCTTGGCGATGCTTGGGTTTTTAAACTTAATGCAAACGGCGATTCGATAAACTCATTTTATAATAATTTAGGTGGCGCTGATGGTGTAAACGATATTTGTGAATTACAAACAGGAGAGTTTTTATTAGGTGGTTATTTTACAATTAATAATAAAAAAGATGCCGTTTTTTATAAAACAAACCCGTTTGGATTAATAATTTTTCAGTTTATCGATGGTCAACCTGGAACTAATGAAGAGTTTTATAAAGTTGGAATTTCAAACTCAATGTTTGGTACTTATACTGCATTAGAAAATTCACACGAAAATGGAATTTCATTTAAATCAGATGTTAAATTATTGCTTTTTAATCAAGGAGGCTATTATGTAAATGGAGGTGCAATTGGAGATAGTCAAGATGATTACTGTTATAGTTTTTGCAAAACAAAAGAAAACTCAAAAGGCTATGTTGCAGTTGGATATACAAATAGTTATAATAGTAATTTATCAGATTGTTTTTTAATTAAATACGATTCATTATTATCTGTCGGATTATTTATAATTGATATTGATGAAATCGATATCAAAAAAAATAATTTTAGCATATATCCAAATCCAACAAATAATATTATTACCATAAAAGCAATTAGTAATGAAATTGGCAAAATAGAAATTTTAAACATTGAGGGTAGTAAAATATATGAAACTTTTAGTTTAAATGAAAATAAAATTAATATCGATAACTTCCCACAAGGAGTTTATTTAGTTATAATTACAGATAAAAATAACCTTAAAAGTGTTCATAGAATTATCAAAATATAATAATGATTAATAGAAATTTAAATATCAAAAAAGAATTAATTTTATTTTTTAT
>JAYSUQ010000113.1:0-4731 GCA_043718985.1 Bacteroidota bacterium
AAAAAAAGGATATTGATTAAATCAATATCCTTTTTTTATGTTAAGCAGTTAAAAAATTAATTTGCAGTTGGTTCAGTTATTTTAGACAACTCTACCATAATCATTTTACGTTTATCAGTAAAATCAGTTATTTTTTGTTTTTCTGCATTAATTTTATCTTCAATTTCTTTCATAAAAGGATTTACACCTTTACTACTCGATTTAAAAAAACCTAAATTATTATCGTATGTTTTAATACGGCTTTGCACCTCATCAATTTGTTTCTTTAAAAAATCAGCTTCTTTTTTTAGTACAAATTCAGGGTTTTCGCCATTAACAAAACGCTCTAACTTTGTTTTAAACTGAATTTTAAATTTTTCGTTAACTGATACATTCATTTTATCGTATAACTCATCAACCTTATTATAAAAGGCATCGTTAACTCGTTTTTTATCTTTCATTGGCACTAAACCTGCCGCATTAAACTCGCTTGTAAATTGTTTTAATGCGTTATGGTTGGCATCTGTATCATCACTTAACACAAAGTCATTTATTTTTTTAAGTAACTCTTCTTTTACAACTAAATTTGTATCAAAGGTTGCATCTACCGCTTCGTGGTGTAGTTTTTTTGCATCAAAAAAATGATTACAAGCGCCTCTAAATGTTTGGTATAATTTATTTTCATCGCCACCTGCGTGCGCAATTTTTTTCCAAGCATCTTGCAATTTTATTAATGCTAATCCTGTTTTTTGCCAATCATTACTATCTTTTAAAGCATTTGCTTTAGCAATTAATTCTTGTTTTTGAGTTTTTAAACCGCTCATTTTTTCATGGTGCGCTCCAAAAAAATCTTTTTTCTTAGCAAAAAAGGCATCGCATAATTCTCTAAACTCAGTCCAAATTTTATCGTTTTCTTTTTGATTCGCTCTTCCAATTGCCTTCCACTCTAGCTGCACCGCAGCTAAATTGTTAGTTAAACCATTCCAAGTAGAGGCATTTGCATTTTCGGTTTTTAAAATAATTGCATTAACTTTTTCTAAAGTTGCTTTTTTTAAATTTAAATTAATTTCTTTTTCTTCTTCAACCGAATTGTAATGTGCTTTTAATTTAGAGTAAGCCTCATCAATTGCACCTTTAAATCCTCCTTTTAATTCGTCCCATTTATCATTTGGTACTGGCCCAATTTCTTCCCAATCGTTTCTAAATATTTTTATTAATCGCTCAACCTCTTTGGCGTTATCAATATTTTTAAGGTTTCTGATTTTTTCGAGCAATTCAGTTTTTAATTCGTAATTACGTTTTAAGTCGTGCTCTTGTAATTGTTTAGATAAACTTAATTTATAATTAAATTCTTCGGTAGCTTTGCTGTATTCGCCTTGTATTTCTTTGTATTTATGAGGCGATACAGCACCTGTAACTTTCCATTGGGCTTGCAACTCAATTAACTTTTTTATTGCGGCTCCAATGTTATCACTAACCTGACTTAAATCATTTATTTTTAAAATAATTTCTTGTCTTGTTAATAAATTTTTAGCTTGTTCGATGGCTAATTTAGCATCGTCATCTTTTTTTAATTTTTCAATTTTATCAAACAGTTGTGCAATTTTTATATCATCAGCACTTTTAGCGTATTCAAATTCTTTTGCTTTACCGCCCTCATCAACAAACTCTTGTTTAGCTGTTTCAAATTCGGTTGTCCACATTTTTTGATACTCTTTTTGCAGAGTGCGCATTTGGTGAGCAACAACACTAGCTTCGGTGTTTTGAAGCATTCCTTCTAATTTTGTAATAATAGTTGTTTTCATTTAATTTTAATGTAACCTTTGCTGTGTGTAAATTGTTTTGTTAATTTATATGCTATCAAAAATAAAATAAAAATTCAGTAATCAAAACAAATAAATAGTTTTTTTAATTAAATAAAACGCCCCAATTTTTACACTAAATGTCCGTTATAAATTCCGAATCGCTCGAGCTATTAGAGTTTCATAAAATAAAAAAACAGGTTTGCGATTGGTGCTATTCTAACGCAGCAAAACAAAAAGCTAATTCAATATCTGTTATTACAAATGAGGTAAATTTAACGATTGAATTACATAAAGTTGCCGAGTTAGTTTCGTTATTAACTGCCGATACATTTTTTCCGAATGTTGAGTTTGAAGAATTTTTTAGGGAAGCATCGTTACTAAGTTTAAACGGAAGTATGCTTACTGAAGAGCAATTTTTATTAGTAAAAACATCAACCGAAATTAGTAATACTGCAATTCGTTATCTTAAAAATAAAAAAACATTGCTACCTAATTTATCTTTGTTAGTTAATGAGGTTGATGATAATAAATTAATTATTGAAGAAATAGATAAAATTATTGACTTTGATGCAACTGTAAAAAATTCGGCATCGCGCGAATTACAAAAAATAAGAAAAGATTTATCGGATAAAAAAAGAGAAAGTAACGCAAAGTTTGATAGGCACGTTAACGAACTACGCAAGCAAGGTTACTTACGTGATAACGAAGAAAGTTTTTTTAACGGCCGACGTACCTTAGCAGTATTGGTTGAATATAAAAGTGAAGTAACAGGCTTTGTGCATAGCAAGAGCGAAACAGGCAAAACAATTTTTGTTGAACCAGGCGCAACCATTGCAATAAATAATGATATTGCCGAATTAGAAGTTGATGAGCGAAGAGAAATAAATAGAATACTTAGAGAACTATCTGATAATCTTCGCCCATTTGCAACACAACTAAAGCACTATTATTATTTGTTAGTTGAGTTAGATTTTTTAAAAGCAAAAGCAAAATTTGCACAACAAATAAACGCCTGCTTACCTACAATAACTACTAACAACGGTGTTAAATTAATTAAGGCTTACCACCCTCTTTTATATTTACAAAACAAACTACAAAATAAATTAACAGTACCCTTAACTATTAATTTAAACGAACAGCATCATTTAGTTATTATATCGGGACCAAATGCAGGTGGCAAATCTATTACCTTAAAAACTATTGGGTTGTTGCAAGTTATGTTGCAAAGTGGTTTGTTGGTTAGTGTTGCCGATAATAGTGAAATGAGTTTTTTTGAATATATTTTAATTGATATTGGCGATACTCAAAGTATTGAGCACGAACTTAGCACGTATAGCGCTCGGTTAAAAAATATGATTGAAATATTAAAAACAGTTAGTAACAAAACGTTAGTACTAATGGATGAGTTTGGTAGTGGCACCGACCCTGAACTTGGAGGCGCAATGGCCGAAGTTGTTTTAGAGGAGTTAGTACAATCAAAAACATTTGGTGTTATTACCACACATTATTCTAATGTAAAATTATTAGCCAATAATTTGTCGGGCGTGTTAAACGGTAGCATGTTGTTTGATATAAAAACATTGCAGCCAAAATACACATTAACCGTTGGCGAGCCTGGTAGTAGTTATACCTTTGAAGTAGCCGAGCGTGTTGGATTTCCAAAACATTTAATAGAAAAAGCCAAATTAAAAATTGATGGCAATAAGTTAAACTTAAACGAATTGCTTTCTGAAATTGAACAGCAAAAAACAAAACTTAGCCAAACACTTGATAGAGCTGAACATGAAGAGTTTTTGAAAAAAATAGCAAAAGAAAAATACGATAGCTTATATCAAAATTACAGTGATAAAATTGAACGCGATAGAGTGCGTAAAATTGAACTGGTAAGGCTTGCCGAATTTGGACAAAAATATTTACGGTTATACGACGATTGGAATAAAACAGAAGATAGAAAATCGGTTATTAAACGCTTTATAGATAGCATTACTGCCGAAACAAATAAACGGAAAGAGTTAATTAAACAAAATAAATTAGATGTATTTAGCGAAAAAAAAGTAGCGCGCTTAAAGCCATTACTAAAAGTTGGCAGTAAGGTTAAAATATTAAACGGACACGAAGTAGGAATTATTAATGCAATTAAAGATGAAAAAGTAAACATCACATTTGGTATTTTAAAGATGACTGTTAATATTCATAATTTAGAATTAGTAAGAGACTAATTTTTTTATGAAAAAATTATTATTTATATATTTTTTAACTTATTCGTTTATTTGCATTTCGCAAAATCCTATTATAGTTGCCCATCGTGGCGCCAGTGCGTATGCTCCCGAAAACACTTTACTTGCGTTTGAAAAAGCAATACAACTAGGTGCCGCAATTATTGAAACAGACGTGCATCAAACCAACGATAGTGTTGTGGTTATTATGCACGATTTAAGCCTTGATAGAACTACTAACGGCAAAGGTTTAATTAAAAACACATCAAGTACTCAATTTAAAAAACTAGTATGTACTAGCAAAAAAAATGAAATACAAAATACAAAACCTCAACAACATCCTCCAACGCTTGAAGAGGCCATACAATTAATTAACGGAAGAGTTAAACTATTAATTGAGTTAAAAAAAGGAACTAATTATTATACTAATATTGAAAAACATATTATTGATTTAATAAAAAAATACAATGCTCAAAGTTGGATAAGCACCATACATTCGTTTGATAAACAAGCCTTAATTAATGTTGCAAAGTTAGATAGCAACATAAATTTGCAAAAACTAATTGTGTTTAATTTGCCACTGGTAAGTTTTAATTTTGATAAGCAATTTAATAAAGATGATTTTAAAAACTGGCAAGGTGTTAATGTTTATTATAAATTTTGCAGCAAACGCTTAATTAAAAAACTACACAAATTAAATAAAACTGTTTATGTGTGGACGATTAATAAGC
>JAYSUQ010000114.1:0-1750 GCA_043718985.1 Bacteroidota bacterium
ACCACAAAAAATATATAGGTTTTTACTTTTGTGTTAAACGTTGCTTGATTTAAAATTATTTCGTTAGTCATTCTTTAAATTTAATTAAAACATTGCTAAAAAATTAGCATCGTTAATATTATTTGATAAACAAGTTTTAAATTTAATTTACTGCAAATCAATAACTTAATATGAAAAAAATATTTAATTGCATTATACATTGGTTTCTTATGTATCTTTGTCTTAAGTATAAAATTAAACAGCTATGATTTACTCAACCGAGTTACTAAAAGGCACCCTTAAAACAATTGTTTTAAAACTGTTGGCCGATAATAAAAAAATGTATGGTTACGAAATTACGCAACGTGTAAAAGAATTAACGTTAGATAAAATTCAGATTACAGAGGGCGCCTTGTACCCAACTTTACATGCCTTAGAGGATGATGGTTTAGTAACAACCGAAACTGAATTTATTGGAAAACGAGTTCGTAAATATTACACCCTAAGCGCCAGCGGAAAATTAAAAACAAAAGAAAAAGTTAGCGAATTAGCAGATTTTATGGAAACCATGAAATTTTTATTAGACATAAAAACAAAAACTATTTAATAATTCATTTTAAAAATGTATAAAATAAGTGAGCAACAAATTGATTACATTATTAACGACATTAGTGCACGTGGCGTTGATATGGAGAGCCTGCAGCAAAACCTGTGTGATCATATTTGTTGTATAATTGAAAAAAATCTTGAAGTGAATGGAGACTTTGAGAGCTTTTATAAAAAAACCATTGCTACATTTTATAAAGATGCACTATGGGAAATAGAAGAAGAAACCCTCCTATTATTAACCTACAAAAACTATTACACCATGAAAAAGATAATGATTTACAGCGGAACAATTTCGGCTACGGCAATGATTTTAGGAATACTATTTAAATTTATGCACTGGCCAGGCGCTTCGGCATTTATAATACTTGGCATTTGCACTTCGAGTTGCCTTTTTTTACCGTTACTTTTTTTATTAAAGGCAAAAGATAAAACAGAAATTAAAGATAAAATTATTTTAGCATTAGGCGTTTTATCGGCCATTTTATTGAGTTTATCTATTTTATTTAAAGTGATGCATTGGCAAGGCTCATTGTTTATGAGTTATGCCGCTGTAATTATTACTGGCTTATTATTGCTGCCCTTATATTTTATAACAGGTATAAAAAATGCTGATTCGAAAATTAATACCATCACAATTTCAATAATTTTAATTATGATTTGTGGTTTATGGTTAACATTAATTCGATCGCCAAAAGGCACAAAATTAAAGCATATTGCAGACACCAGCAATTATTTGATTAACGAACAAATTGTTATAACCGAAAAAAAATTAATGGATTTAAATGTTGATACACTAAAAAATAAAACTGATTTTTTGAGCGATAGTATTATTACTTTATGCGATAATTTAAAATCAACTATTATTTTAGATGTTACAGGAAACCCAGTAATTACTGCTGATTTTGAAACAAAAGAACAGTTTTTAAAAGAAGAGATAGAGTTTCAAAATCAACATTTAACTGATTTAAATTTACTGTTAAATTGCATTAAAACATATAATAGTAACATACATATAGGTAAAGTAAAAATACCTACAACCTATAATACACAACATAACCAAACACGTTACATGTTAATGAAGGGTACAAACCTTGAAGCCCTTATGCAACTACAACAAATACAATTAATAGTAATGCAAAACGTACGGTTATATTAATTATTA
>JAYSUQ010000115.1:0-4719 GCA_043718985.1 Bacteroidota bacterium
GTAATATTGCCGTAACAGGCACTTCATTAAATGGTTCAACGGTTGAGTATCATACAGTATTGTATAATGCAAACGGTATTCAACAATGGATTAATGTAAATACAACTAATCAAACATTCTCAAGTGTTACGCCAAAAATTACGGTCGACCCAATCGCAAACCATTTTTATGTGTGTGGCGAAAAAACAATTGCTAACCCTGATATTTTAGTTTATCAAATTACACCAAGTGGTAATAAAACTTGGGAAGAAACATTTAACGGTGCGCAAAATTCACAAGATGCGGCAGTAGATTTAGTGGTTAACTCACAAGGTATTGTTTATGTTGCAGGAGCATCATTAAACTCTAACGCAAAGTTTGATTATACAACAGTGAGGATTTCACAAACGCCTGTTTACTTTCCTGTTGATTTAGTAGCGCAAACTCCAAACAAACAATTTACATATCAAAAAAATGAAGGTCAAATTATGAATACTTCATATTCAACAGCAACCGATGTATTATTTGGGACAACAAATCAATATCCAAATGTTTATGTTCAAAAAAACCGATACAGCTATGTGTTTCAAAAAGAAGATACGGTTTACACTAATTTAGATACAATTGAAAGAATTGATGTAAATTTTGAAGGAAGTATTACTACAGGAAAACACTATGAGTTTCTTTCAACCGGTGTAAATAGTAACTATTATTTAGGGCACGCAACTAATCAATCTATTACTAATTTAAAAGGCAGCGAAAGAGTTTTTGTGCCTAATTATTATCCTAATATAGATTTACATTATTATTCAAACAAAGACGGTTTAAAATATTATTTAGTAGTAAAGCCAAATGCGAAATTAGAACAAATAGTATTAAACATAGCAGGTGCACAGGCAACTTCAACAAATGGCAATGACGAATTATTTATTGACGGTATTTTAGGTGATGTTACATTAAACCCGCCGTTATTATACAACGTAAATTTATTAGGACAAGCTATTCCATTAACAGGTAATTCTTATTGGAATAGTAACGGTGGCAATAACTACAGCATCAAACCTGCACAGTATAATACGGCGTTACCATTAGTAATTCAAATTACATCCAAAACAATATCTCAAATTACAAATGCTGCTCAAGCAAATTTAGATTATTCAACCTATTATGGCGGCAGTACTAATGATGTTTTTAATGATATAGCTATTGCAAGCAATGGCGATAGATACATTACTGGTAATACATCAAGCGGTTTGTTTCCACCAGTTAGTTCAATGAACTTTTATAATGGTTCAACCGATGTTGTTTTATTAAAATACACAGCAGATGACACGTTGCGTTATGCAACTTTTCAAGGTGGTAGCGGATTAGATTTCGGAAACACTGTTGCTGTTAATTCATTAAACGAAGTGTTTATTGGTGGTCAAACATTTTCAACTGATATGTATGGTAGCAATGTAGCAGGTGCAACTAATCAATTTAATAATGGTGGTGCAACATCTGCTTTTAAAGCTGATGGATTCATTGCTAAACTCGCTTCAATTGGCGACGTGAAAAATAACACATTATTATGGCGTCGTTATTTCGGTGGTTCAGGTTCAGAATCTATTCATAGTATTTATATTGATAATGCAGATAATTTTTATATTGCTGGTTACTCAAGCTCTACCGATTTTCCAGTTATTAATGCGTTTAAACCAACATTAACACCTCCAACAACGGCTAATCCTGCAAATTTCGATGCTATTTTTGGAAAGTTTAATTCTGTATTAACAGCGCAATGGATTACCTATTATGGAGGTTCAGCTAACAACGCTACAGGTACACAACAAACCGATTATGGTTATGATATTGTTGTAGATAATGCAGGTAATGTAATAGGTTGTGGAATGTCTGATGCAATCGATTTAGCAACCACTAATGCAACAGGTAATACAAATACGTTTTTTAAAGGAACGTTTTCAGGTGGTAATGGTACAGATGGTTTTTTTGTAAGGTATAACTCAGCGGGCAATACTGTTAGCTTTTCAAGTTATTTTGGCGGTACTAATACAGATGTTATTAACCGATTAGTATTTAAACCAAATTTAAATGAAATATATTTTGCTGGCACAAGTAGAAAGGGCTTAAACTTTCCTTTTCATACCAAAATAGGCGCAACAAATAGTCAGTATAATGCAGGTGGTCAAGCTGCCTTTCTTGGCTATATGGATGGTAATTTAACTAAACAATGGTGTTCATATTATGGTAAGGGGCAAACAGGAACTAAAACCTATAACACTACTGGTTTATCTGTTGATAGTATAGGTATGGTTTATTTAAGTGGTTATACCGATTGTGACACTTTGCTTCAGCCTTTAGTTCCTGCATCTTCAAGCGTTTACTTAGATATTGCAAGAACAAATGACGATGGATTTATTGCTGTATTTGCGCCAAACAAATTACTTTATCATTCACATTATTTTGGTGGCGCAAGTACCGATAGAATTAATAATTCGGCCATTGCTCGAAACCAGCAATTATATGTTACAGGTGTTACGTCAAGCGCCGATTTTCCTATAGCATATAATGCAACAACAGCTAATTTAATTGATAGTACATATAATGGTGGTCAAGATGGTTTCATAAGTCGATTTAAGTTAGATGCTTATCAAATAGTTGGAATACACGAAATTGATTTTAATACATCGTCTGTTTTAGCTTATCCAAATCCAAGTACACAACAGTTTAACATAGAGTTAAAAAATAAGGTAAAGGATAAAACAACTTTAAAAGTATATTCAACAATTGGGCAGTTAATTTCGGAACAAACACTAACCGAAACAATTACAACAATTAATTGTCAATCGTGGGCAAGCGGTATTTATATTCTTAACATCAGTAATACTAACGAAAGTACCTCATTTAAATTAATTAAAAACTAAATGCGTAAATTCCTAATTATATGTATCATTTCCTGTGCTTGCAAATTGCAAGCACAGGTTTGGTCAAACGTTATTGGCAGTACGCCAAAAGGCTGGGCTCACTTTGTGGCAAGCGCTGTCGATTCTACAAATAACATATTGTATTTAGGTGGGCAATTTTATTTGGGCAATCCATTTCCAACTCGTTCTTTAATTAAATACGACGGTACTACTTTTGATACACTGCAAAGTGGCTTAGATGATTTTCAAGAATTTAATAATACTCAGGTGTCTAGTTTAGCTATGTTTCAAGGTAAATTGTATGTGGCAGGTAATTTTGATAAAACAGGTAAATATTGGTGCAAAAATTTAGGCAGGTGGAGCGGATCAAATTGGGATACCGTAAATTTCAACCCTAATAGTACGGTAATGGATTTAAAAATTTACAATAATGAATTGTATGTGATTGGTGATTTTACAACTATTGGCGGTATTTCTGCAAATGGGATAGCAAAATACGATGGCACAAACTGGGCAAGTTTAAGTCACCCATATGGTTGTATTAATGGCTTTGCTATGTTTAAAAATACATTTTATATTTCAAGCGCAGTTACAGCTGCTTCGTCGTGCGCCAATTTATCCTATTACAATGGTACTAACTGGGTTCCTTGGGTTGGCGTTTCGGGCGATGTTAATAAAGGTGTAAATGGCATTGCGGTAATTGATACAATGATGTACGTTTACGGTCGGTTTGATGGAATTGCTGGTACATCATCTAAAGGAATAGCAGGATTTAATGGCACAAAATGGTTTGGTATTGGCGCAGGCTTATCAAACAGTAATTGGGAAACCATTTATGACATTACTAAAGTTGGTAACGATGTATATATTTCAGGCCATTTTAATACAATAGAATCTATGAGTACAGGTACAATTACACCTGAATTTCAAATGTACACTAACCTTATTAAGTTTAATAATGATACAATGTGTTCAATTAGTCCACCATTTGCCTATGATATTCACGGCTTAGTAGGTTATAATAATGATTTATACGCTTATGGTTCATTTATGAAAATTGGTAACGATTCTGTTTGGGGTTTTGTTAAATGGCAAGGTGGTAATTCAACAATAGAATGTAAAGCAATTCCTATTACCCCAAGTATTATAGGTGTTTCCGAGTATTTATTAGAACAAAATAATTCTATATCCATCTACCCCAACCCCTTCACAAACATTTTAAATATTACTGATGAACAAAACCAATTTACTAATACAACTATTACGGTCAAAAATAGTTTGGGGCAGTCTGTTTATACTGGTGTTTATATTCCACAAATTAATTTGTTACATCTTCCCAATGGTATTTATTTCCTTACCATAAATGGCACACAAATTAATAAAACAATTAAAATTATTAAGCAATAACTAAAAAAACCGACTTCAAATTAAAGTCGGTTTTAAGTAAACAATGTTACTATTTTATTATTTCTTAATCACACGTACAAATTTAATTTCAGTAATAGCGTGGTATTGTGCGCTATCACTTCCATAAATACTTTTAACGTAAGCTTTAGCTTGTTTCACAACACCTAATAAACCTGTGTTTTTTGCGTAAAAAAATGTATTTCTGTCAATACGTGCCGATTTTAATACTGCGTAACTTGTGTTAGCAGTATTATTTAAAGCAATTAAACTTGCGAGTTGAGTTTGTAACGTTACAACTTTATAAGCTGTTTTGCAAAAACCGATGAAACTGACCACCCTAAACCGGAGTAAGCTGACCACCTGAAAACGGTTTAAATTGACCAGTGTAAACCGGCTCAAATTGACCACC
>JAYSUQ010000116.1:0-4708 GCA_043718985.1 Bacteroidota bacterium
ATAAACCCAAAACTTAAAAAAATGAAACCTAAACACACATACCTTGTTTTAATTGCTATTGCCATAGTTACTATTGCTTGTTTTACAACCTGTAAAAAATACGATGAAAATTATTTGTGGTTTAAAAACCCCGAAAAATTAACGCCATTTAATGGATATATTACTTCGTATAAAATTAATGGGGTTGATAGTCTGGAGGCTTTGGATAAATATCTAGATAGAAATTATGTTTTAACGGATGGATTAAAAGATTTAGAATTTATCGAAGGTTATGATAAGCGGGAGAATATTGCAACAATAGTTAATTACAACAAAAATGGTACTGGAATTCATATACCATTAGAATATGAGTTTAATAACAAACAAAAAACAATAATAATTACGTGTGGACTAGGAAAAAACTCGTCGTACCCACCAAATAATATCCCCATTATATCAAATAATATTTTTGTTGAAAAAGGCCTAACTTGGGATATAGTTAAACTTACAAAAACAAAAAAAGGACAATTTAAAATAAAAACAATACGCAACACAAATACCTATGAAATTACTTTTAATTAATTTTTTATGTTTTTTAATTATTGGCAACACTGCAATAGGCCAAAACAATACCGATATTACCAGTATTACCAGAAAATACTGGTACTACAAAAGCCGATTAAATAATGATTTTGTTAAGGTTGGTTTAAACCAAGGCGAAAGCATGCCCTTTAACCAAAGGGGTAGGGATAATAATAGTTTCAATATGTCCGAAAGGCAATTAAACCTAGGTGATGGAGCAAGTACATTAGGTTATTATGTGGCATTATTAGCAACTGAATACAGATTATTAGTGTTAAATGCCCAAAGTACAACTAAGGTAAAACACGAATTGTTTTGCGCACTTAATGCCATAAATAGGATTGATGCAGTGGCAGAGAGTGCTGATGGTAAAACACCAACACCGCTTAATGGTTTTTTTATAAGAGATGATATACCCGGTGACTTTTTAATGAAAAATAATTTTGAAAACTATTATCATTTTAATTATTACAACGCCGCGGGGATTAATAACAATAGTTTTAATAGTAAATTTAATAAACCCAAAACTTAAAAAAATGAAACACAAACACACATACCTTGTTTTAATTGCATTTGCTATAGTTACTCTTGCTTGTTTTACAACCTGTAAAAAATACGATGAAAATTATTTGTGGTTTAAAAACCCCGAAAAATTAACGCCTTTTGAAGGTAATTTAGTTGGTTATTATATTGATGGTGCGGATAGCCTATTAACATTGCCTAATTATTTTGGAAGTGAAATGCAAAAGCCCTATAACGTCCATCCAATACAATTTATAGATTATATCAAAAGAAGAACACATTTTTCACTTATAACAGTTGGGAGCAATCCTATTGAGTTTAAGTACGAATACTATGACCGTAAAAAGAAAATGAGAATAACCTCATTTTATAAGGAAAGGGATACAGTTTATATTAAAAAAAACATACTCTTATCTGATAACTTAATTTGGGATATTATTCGAATAAACCGCAAGGGTAAATTTAAAATAAAAACAAAGTTTAATAATAAAATTTATGAAATACATATCGAAAAATAAACTATTGAAGCTTACCGTACTATTATTTTTTATTTTTAACTTAGGTGTTGGGCAAAACTCAAGCGATAATCACCGTAAATACTGGTGGTATAAAAGCCGATTGAATAATGATTTTGTTAAAATAGGCACGGGTGATGGCGAAAGCATGCCTTTTAACCAAAGAGGGCTGTATGCCAATGATTTTAATGAGTCCAACCCAAAATTAAATATTGGTGATGGCACTAGCACCTTAGGAAATTATATTGCAATGCTAGCAACTGAATATGAGTTACTACGGTCCAATAGTCAAAGTACCAATAAAGTTAAACATGAATTATTTTGTGCCCTAAATGCTATTAATAGATTAGATGCAAAAGCAGAACACCCTTATCCTTACGCCACACAAACACCCCTAAATGGTTTTTTTATTCGAGATGATATTTCATCGTCATTATTGCAAAATAATTATGAACATTTCAATTACTACAACAACGGAGTCCTTTATCCTAGCGATCCTAATAGCCAAAATAGCCGAGGTTTTTTATCAAAATTTAATGGGGGCGCAAAATCAGTAAGAAGTGATTGGCAAAGACAAAATGAAGACAACATTCAAGGTGTTGATATATTCGAAAGTCAAGACCAAGCATATAATTTATTATTTGGCTTAGCATTTATAAATAAATTTGTAGATGTAGATGATACTGATAATGGGGCTGTTTTTGGTTATGGTAGCGGAGAAACAAAATTGGTTACCGAAGCTAAAAACATAACAAAACGTATAGTTGATCATTTACGTGACCCTAAAGACTTGTCTGGTTCGAGCTGTAATGGTAATTTTGCAACGGGATGGCACATTACAAATCCATATAATTGCAATATAATATCCTTAAATAGTGGGGGCAATGCCACTGCATTTGCCTATCCATTAGCAGAAATAGCATGTTTAATAACAAATGGCTATTCAAGTAATAATGGTTCTGGATTTTCATTAGGCACACATCCTCATTTATGCCCAGGTAATGGCTTTCATAATACTTGGTCAAATACAGGAGGCTATCTTTTATGGAATACTATCGCATCGTCTCCATTACCTACATCAAATGACAATAGATTATTTGTTGAAAATTTATCGGCCGTATGTAATTGTGTTTATGGTTCAGTTGCAGATAAAGTAATTGACAAAATTGTTACATGGTTAGCTCAATCTCCTTGGACAAATTGGTTAGGTATTATTTTAAGTTGGGTTTGGCATATTTTTTCCGCTATTGTTAGCACGTTTATACCTGGATTTATGATTAATAACACATCAACGGCAATTGAGGTAAATGCATATTCGCCAAATGCTCCGTTCGACCATGGTCCTCTTGCACGAAAGGTTTTACACGGAGGTTATTTTTCTCAAAACCCCTCGTACACTATTCCATATTTATTAAACGTTATGCCATGTGATGGGGTCTATTTTTTTGACGGTGGGCAATATGGTCACTGGCAATGGAGCTCATCGGATAGATTAGACCATCCAGAAAGAAGAGGTGGAGACCACGATTGGAGAGGAGAGTATAATGCAATTGATTACATGTTATACCATAACTTATGGTATATTCATCAGAAACAATCTGGCATAAGCCAAAACGTAACTAATTTAAGCGACATCAACATTAACCAACCCACAGGGTTAACGTGTAGTAATGTTAATGCTTACGAAACCATTACCAGTAACAACACCAACATTGGTTGTAGCAACCCAACCTATTGGCGGGCAGGCAAAACCATTTATTTTGGCGCAGGCACAAACATTACTGGCAATGGTAGTAGCACAAGTGGGCCTAATTTTCATGCCTACATTCAAAAATTTGATTGCGCTACCGATTTAGGCACCTATCGCTTAGCACAAACCGATAGCTTATTAACAGGTAAAGATAGCATTAGGGCATTAAACAACGAAGTAACAATTGATAGTTACGAGGCTGGTGCGCAATACCACCATGTAAACTATCCTAAAGATGATGTTGTGTTAACACAAACAGTTGCCCTAGTAGATAAACATTACGATAATTTAATTACCGAATTACCTACCGACCCTTTAGATGAAATAGAAGCAAAAATGCTAGATGTTTACCCAAATTACAGCAAAGAGTTTTTTGTGAAACCAACCGTTACCGAAACCATTGCAAAAGCATACTTTAAATTAGAGGCAGGCGAACATGCCTACCTAACAGTTACCGATATGAAGGGCAGTATAATTTATTTTTTTAACAACATACAAGAAAACGAATTTGTTGCAACTATTGATTTAACTAACCATGCCGCAGGCACTTACTTATTAAAGTTTACAACAACAAAAGGCACAAGCAAAACTCAAAAAATTATTAAGCAATAACTTTTATGATAAAACATGTCATTATTATTATTTTAATTAGCTCCAATTTATTAGGGCAAACCACCAGCCCATTAATTAACGGTGTGTTTACTGCAGTACAAAGTAAATATTACACTAATGCGGCAAATTGCAACGCTAATGTATTAAAAACAGAAAACAGCGTAGCAGCTTATTTTAGTGCAACCTCTATGCAAAACATTAATCCTACTAATTTTTGTAAGGCAGGTAATGTAAAATTTAATAATGAAAAATTAGAGTATAACGAATCGAAATTTTTTTACTCCAAAACCGAACTCCAAAACTTTAATCAGTTTAACTGGAAGGTAAGCGGTAATGCGGGTATTATACCTAACCTGAATTTTAATTATAATGGAACATTGCCAAACTTTACTATTGCTAAAACATTGTTTAGCGATACGCTTAAAAAAGCGGACACGTTGTTTTTACATATAAGCAACATAATTAATGCCGATAGCATTATGGTTACCATAAACGATAATAACCAACTGCCAACAAAGCACTATGTAGCATTTATTGCACCCAACTACACAAACAATTATTATTTACCACCAACTATATTTGCGCCTCTTAATGTTGGGCTAAATGCAGTTATTAAATTAGATGCCATTAACTACACCTATCAAACAATAGCTGGTAAACAATATTTATTTAGAAATATTTATAGCTTTGTAAAAACCAACGTATTAATTATAAATTAACTACCATGAAAAACTTAACCATTAGCATT
>JAYSUQ010000117.1:0-13903 GCA_043718985.1 Bacteroidota bacterium
TATCAGCTGCTTGCACTATTAGTTTATATTTTCCATCATCGGCAAAATTTGGTTTCCACTCAATTTTGCACGAGTTATTTGGCAGTTGCGCTGGCGTAAACCGCAAAGCATTTGCAAAATAAATTCGTTTTTCAGTTTGTTGGTTTGGATATTTTATAAACACATTAAAATTTGAGGTATCATTTAATGCAAAAAACTTATTCTCATCTTTTAAGCTTACTAAAATATGTGGTTTTGATGAAATAATATCGCCATTTAAAATATGCGTGCCATCAAACGTTACATCAAGTATTGGATTTATTTTATCTGTTTCAACATTAAATGCAATGCGTGCAATGTTATTAAAATAATGTTGTTCTAGTTGATATTTATTACTTGCTGGCGAGTTTACATTTACCCACAATTGGTTTAAGCCAGCAAAATTTGCGGTATTAAATTTTATGGTATCAACAATTATTTGAGTTGGGTTAAAAGGTATTGCTTTTAATTTTTGAGGCAGTTGTGTTATTAAATTATTATTACCAACTACATAGTAATTAACAACTAAACTATCTGTAAATGGCAATTTACCTATGTTTTCTATTGGTAAATTAATTATTACATTTTCGCCTTCTTGCACGTTACTTTTTATGCTAAATCCTTTTTTAGTATTAATGGCGCACTCGGGCACTTCATCATAAATTACTTGCCATTTTTTTAATTGAGGTGCTAAATGACCAATATTATCAGTCATTAACGCTACTAATTGTATTTGCGGGTAAATGGCTACATCAATATACGTGCTTAAATTATTTAAATTAAAATTGGTGTTTGTTAAATTAATAGTAGGTATAGTATCTTTTTGCCCATTAGCTTTTATGCCTATTACTTTTAAATTTACGGTGTTAGCCGTTACGCCATTTTGATTTTCATATTTCCAGTGCAAACTTCCCCAATTAATGGCAGGGCCAATAATTTCGGATAACACATAACCATTACCCCATTTGGTTATCATACTATCGGCAATACTAATAGATTGGCTATTGTAGGTTCCTATCACTTCAGTAGCACTTCCTATTAAAGGCACGGCTCTTTTTTTACCAAAAATTATCATTGGCAACGAGTCGTTTAGGGTTCTTATTTTTGCACTTCCAAATTTTTCAAATTCGTTGTATAAAGAGTTAGAATAGGTTGTTGCTTTTGAGTATTCTATATTATACGCTAATATGTAATTATTAACTGGTACGTTGTTTAAAAAAGTTTCTAAAGTTGTTTGCCAAGTGGTATCTTGAGGAGTACAAAATTCTGAAACTGCTCCAAAATCAAAACCATAAGTAACATAATTAGCTAGCGATAAGCAATTGCCATAAACAGGGTGCCAGCCTGGTGTTGGTTGTATGGTTGTCCAAGGTTGGCCAGTAAGCGAATCAAAAATAGCAATTGTCCATCCATTTTGTGCATAGCGCCAATAATGTTTTAGGTCGCTATTAACAGTGTAACGTCTTGCAAGTAAATCACCATCTAAATTAATTCTGTTTTGGCAAGTTAAACTCACTACATCGTTCACAAAATCGAACTTACGTTGTGGCTTTAAGTATTTTATAAATTGATAACTATTATTTTTAAATTGATGAAAATGAGCTTGCGCCCAACCTGTTTTGTTGCCTATAGTTTGAAAAGAACTCTCTCTCCACAAAATGCGATCATTTGTTGTTACAGAGTCTTTAGTTATTCGCCAAAAATAAACAGTGCTATCGGGCAGTGGCAAATTAACCTGCCACTCAACCACACCACCTGCGCTGGCAATTGTGGTACTACTTAATGGTGTTGTAAATAAATCACTGGTATCTAATTGTAATTTATAGTTTGTTAATGGGGCAAAGGCATCTACGGTTGATGCTTTTAATATAATGGTATTTGTTTTTGGTACAATGGCATATTTATAGGGATAAACGGGTATAACATCGCCACCTGGTATAAACAAACTAACGTTGCCAGTTGTTTTATTATTGTTTTCAAACGTTTCATCAATGTTATTAAAATAATCTATGGCAACATTAAAATTATTTAATCCAATGTGTGCTTGTAAATCTTTATAAATAAAAAATTTAAGCGTATCGCAATTGTATGGTGTTTTTATTGTTTTAAAATAAGTGGCCGAGTCGCCATTTGCAAATTGATGATGAATGAGTACAAACAACGTATCGTTAATTGCTTTACCGTTATTATAAATTTTAATATTAATGCCAATCGAATCGGTATATTTTTGAGTATTAAAAAACACACTCGCATTTGTAATTTTATAATCGGGTTTTTGTTGTGCCGATATTTTCACAGATGGGTCGCCCTCCAATGCCATATCTAAACAAGTAACTTTGGTTAAATCATCGGCCCCAATCGAGTTTATGGCGCAAGTTCGTTTAACAACATCGCCAATACCAGCGCCATATAAATTATTGGTTAAGCCTCGGTAAACTTCAGCTGAATATTGATGTAAATAATTTGTAAATCCAACCGATGCCGATGCTAAAAAAGCAATACTGCCTTTATCTTGTATAAATGTAAAATTTTCGCTGGCGCTGGTTGTAATGGGCGTGTGTATATCGCCACTGTAACACGAGTTTGCAATAAACAACGGGTATTTGCCTTTGTTGCTATAACTGTTTGGGTTATCAATTGCCTGATCGAAACCGTAGGTTGTACCGTGACCAAAAAAATTAACAATACCAGCACCGTAATTAAATAAGCTAACCACATCAGAACTTATATTGGTTTGTATTGGCGCTGTTGAGTTTTTTTTGAAAGTGAATACGCGCGCTCCAAAATTTGGTTTAACAATTATTGCTGAATCTGCATTTAAAAACCCAGATAATTGTTGTTGCTGACCTAAATCTGTACCGCCTGCAAAGTGTAATACTCGCTTGTGCCAATCATTATTTGCATCGTCTAATTTTAAAGATGCCTCGTGCTCTATTATTTTATTTAAGTATATAAACCCTTGGTTATCGTTATTAACAGATAAACGACCCGTTGGTATAAATGGTGTAATTGAGTTTGCAATATTTAAACCTGCTGTAAATAAATTATCGGATGGGGGGTTGCCCATTGATGGAATTAAACAATTATTATAATTTGCTGGCTTATCACTTATGTTTGCAAATTTTATTGATTTGCCATACAATAATAAATAATTAGGAGGCTTGGGTAAATTATCTATTAAGTAACTACAAAATTGTTTAATAGCAATTGGGTTTTTTTCGTTACCAAATGCAAACTGGTTATACAAATCATCAACATAACTTAAAACAACATGGTGCGAGCCTCCGTTAATGCTTTGCCTGTAATTTGAATATGCTATTGCCGATGTAGATACTAGTTTGTTTGCAATAATAACAAATGCCGAATCGCTACTTAAAGTGTTTAAATAATTTATAAAATAACCGTTTTGATTAACACCTTGCAGTGATGTAACTGCATTTACAAGCCCACTATTGCTTATATAACATTGCTTTTGAAAACCATTATTTGGTATTACTACACTTAAGGTAGTTGCCGAATTTTGAAAAGAAAAATAAAGATGGTTTGTTAAATCATAAACAATTGGCGTTGCCGAACCTATATTTAAATTTAAAAAATTTAGTGTTTGTTTTGTACTATTAATATCGTCATTTACAAAACACGTAAACTCCTGTTGGTTAAACATATTAAGTGTTTGCGGATATTTTATACTTATGTAATGCGCTACAATACGGTTATCGGTTGCTAAAAAACCAGCGTCATTATTCCTTACAAGTTTAATATCGGGGTTCAAATTTAAATCGTTTGTAGTGAGTTGTTTTTCAATATAAATTTGTTGCTCGCCAGTAAACGTAGTATCGGTTAAATTAATGGTAGCACTTGTAGTATTTAAATATTGTAAACTTATGTGATGATCGTAACCTAAACCAGTGCCTCGGTAACCAACACCCGAAAAACTTGCCTTTATATACACTGGTAAATTAGTTGTTTGATATAAATTAGAGTTTAACAAAAAGCTTGTTGTTTGCAATTTAGTATCGTTTAAATATTGGCCATAACCTTCGGCAACGGTAAAGCGTGGGTCGTAAATATGGCTTTGAAAATTATAATCTGGTCCTTGTGCATAATCCGAACTTGGATTAAATATTTTTTTGGAATAAATGTAACTTGTTTGAGGATAAGCACTAAAATTAACATCGCTTTGTAATGTAACGCGCTTATTATTAGTTAAATTATTATAGGTTAAAAAGGCATAATTAGTGTCGTTAAACAATGCTTTGTAAGGGTTTGGTATGCGTGCAATGTTGGTGTAAGCTAGCGAATCAAAAACACAATCATTTTTTTCGGCATAAAATTCTAAATAATCAGCGGCATTAAAAACACCATCTTGCTCGCCTTTTAAATAAATGTACTGCTCTTTACCTTTAATAAAAAGTTGTAAGTTTTTTGCATTTATAGTTGATAAAGAAATGCCCGCGTTTGCAATAGTTGCCGAATCTATACGATACAAACCCGTTTTAGGTATGCGTAATTTGTAATATTTTTGTGTATAGTTTATCCATTCGTTACCATAACCAAATTGCCCAAAACTAGTTTGGTAAAAACAACAAAGTATAAGGCAAACAAATAGATGTTTTATCATTTTAAAATATTTTTATTGATATCAATTTTTATTGTAAAAATATGTGAGTATAAAGAAGTTGATGCATTACCAATATTTGTCATCGCATAATCTAACGCAAAAATTTTATATTTTAAACCAACACCAATGTTTGGCTGCATGGTAGTTATATCTTTTCCTTTTATTGATTTATTTTTTTGAATGTTTCCTATTCCACCCCTTAAATAAATAACGCCTTTGTAGCCAACCTCAGCGCCTAATGCAGGCTCCATACTCCAAGCTTTTGTTTTAATTACGGTGTTTCGTTTTCCATCAAACGTGTTTATAAAATTTAATTCGCCAGCTATTGATATTTTATCTTGCCAAACATAAACTGTGCGAGTGGCTCCTAAAATTAGTTTTGGTGTTGTAATTTCTAACGAGTTACTTGGTATATCGTTACCCGTAACTGCAAATGTTTGTTTTACTTCGGGCGATAAATTATAACTCCACGCATTAAACGTTCCTGTAATATCTCGGCCCATTGCTGCAAAACGCCATTTTTTATAATCATACATTGCTCCTGCATCTAAACCAAAACCCCAAGCGCCACCAAACTCGCCTAACTTACGGCGAATAATTTTTGCATTAGCACCAATTTTAATGCCTTTTAATTGGGTTATGTTTCGGGCATACGATAATAGCACCGCCGCATCAACTGCGTTAAATGATTTTAAACGCGAATAATCTACGTTTCCATTTGCATCAACTAGTTCGGTAGTGTTTGGTATATTATCTACGCCAAAACGAACAAATGTAATACCTGCAACACTATTACTATCAATTCGTTTTGATGCGCCAACATAATCGTATTTAGCAATGCCTGCAAAATACTCGGCATGCATAACACCAATTTGCAAATTACTTTTTTGTAGTAGTAAACCCGATGGGTTCCAATAACCCGCAGTTACATCGCTTACCGATGCCACATTTGCATTTGCCATTGATAAGGCGCGTGCCCCTACCCCAACATTTAAAAACTCGTTACTGTATTTTGCTACTTGAGCAATTGTAGTAAAACTAAACCCGCTGATTAAAATTAAAATTATTCGTTGCATATCTAATTAAATAAAGTTACATAAATTAATGTTAAGTTTAAAACGAATTACACCCTTTTTTATTGTCTTAACTTAAAATATAACGCAAAACTGGTGGTGAATTTTTGCGCACCCTGGTAATTTAAATGAAACTTATCTGAAAAATAATTTGGTTGCGCGCAAATAGTAGAATCTGTATAATCAATAAACGGCAAATTATTTATTACAGAAATATTTTTAATACTATTTGATAGTTTAGTTTTATACGCATTATTTTTGAGTGCCCCACTACTTATTGGTGTAGCCACTAAACACAATTTAATGTTATTTTTTTTCGAAAACTGTATAATCGAATCTGTGTAGTTTCTATTAACGATATTTATATAGTCACTTTCTGTTTCAACAAAATCAGCAACCGACTCGGCAATTACATTTTTATAAAAGCCTTTATGCCAAAGTGTATCGTATTTGCCAGCTATGTTAAACCAACCGTGCAACGATGCACTTAAAAAATTTAATTGAGTGTGTGGCAATGATTGCAATGGATTTGCATAAAAAAAATAACACCTACCATCAATAGCATTTAAGTTTTTTAGCAAATAATTATTATTAAAATACGGAAATAAATTAGCACAGTTTTGCAACTTATCGTTTTCATTTTGTAACCAAAAATAATCTATCGCATAAATTAAATGTGTTGGTTTTTTATGCTGTTGGCAATAGGTTTTTAATAATGTAAAACTCATTTTTGGCCAAGCTCCACTCATACCTAAATTATAACTGTTTTGGCCTGTAATATCATCAAAAACTTGTGTGTCAAAATGCATTTCGGCTCGCGATGACCCTAAAAACAATACATTAAAATTATTATTCTTGTTTTCAAACAACTCATTATATTTATTAAAAACACCAGCTTTGTTTTTTTTAACACCTACATATAAAAAATAACGGTAAGCAAATAATAAACCTAAAAAAAAAACACTATATGCAACTACTTTTTTCATTAAAACTGAAAATAAATAAAACTAACTGAGTTAAAATTACCAAAACAAAAAACCAAACAAAGTAAGGATATATAAAATATTGGAATTGTAATTTGTTGTTTAAACTGCGATGGTTTATAAAACACAAACTCTTCTTGCAACTCCTTTAAAAACAATATTAATAACAAGGCAATTATTAATACATAATATAATTTATCGTTTAAATTAAAAAGGTGATTTACGCCATTTGTAAACGAAAAATTTACAACTATTTGCTTATAAATAACTAACAAATCGCTTATTGAGTTTGCCCTAAATGCTATAAAAAACAAAGAGATAAAAAATAAAGTATAGGCCCATTTTAGTATACGGGGTAGCTGCATTGTTTTGTTTAGTGTTATATGTTCTAATAAATAAAACAAGCCATTTAATAAGCCCCAAACTATAAATGTAAAATTGGCACCGTGCCACAAGCCACTTAACACAAACACTAGTAAAATATTAAACACCCATTTTGTTGCGGTTACTTTATTACCACCTATTGATATGTACACATACTCTTTAAACCAGTTAGTTAAACTTATGTGGTGCCGTTGCCAATAATTAGTTACCGATGTTGCTAATAATGGTCGTTGCCAATTTAAATTTAAGTTTAAGTTAAACAGTTTTGCTACTCCAATTGCAATATCCGAGTAGCCCGAAAAATCGGCATATAACTGTACCAAAAACAAAAAAGCTATCAGTAAATATTCAATAGAGTTAAAATTAATAGGCAAATTGTTAAACACTTTATTTACAACAATAGCAACATTATCGGCAATTACCATTTTTTTAAAAAAACCCCAAATAATTAATTTTATTGCATTTTGCCAATCAATATTTTTAAAAAAACGAGTTTGCTTTAACTGAGGCATTAAACTATTGTGTTTAACAATTGGGCCAGCAACCATGTGTGGAAAAAACGACACATACAACAAAAAATTAACCAAGGTATCATCTGTCTTATATTTTTTACGATAAACATCAATTGTATAACTGATAGATTGAAACGTGTAAAACGACAAACCTGCAGGAATAATAAAATTTGATAAAAACAAAGGTTTATCTAAAAATAACGATAACCCCGAGTTATAAAAAAATACAAAATATTTAAAAACAAATAAAACCCCAATATTACTTAACACACTAACAACTAATAATAGTTTGCGTTTGTTTTTTATTTCGGTTTTAGCAATACACCTTGCCAAATAAAAATCGAAAGCCGAAGTGCCAATTAGTAATAATAAAAACCAAGGATTATAAGAAAAATAAAAATAATAAGAGGCAACTAATAAAAACACATTTCTGTTTTTTGCAGCTAACAACCAATAACCAGCAAATACGCAAGGCAAAAAAACTAAAAACAGTATCGAATTAAATAACATTTGGGTAAATATACAAACGATTTAATTTATATATATTTACATCACAAAATGAACATAAAAAAACACATACCAAACACCATAACTTGTGGCAATTTATTTTGCGGTTGCCTAGCAATTGTACAAGCTTTTAACGGCAATTTAGTTTGGGCTGCCTACTTGGTTATTATTGCTGCCATTTTAGATTTTTTTGACGGTTTTGCTGCTCGTATCTTAAACGTTAGCTCTGCAATTGGTAAAGATTTAGATAGCCTTGCCGATATGGTAACATTTGGTGTTGTGCCTGGGGTAATTATTTACCAACTATTAATTATAACCGAATCTTTTTCGAGGCAATATGTTTTTTTAAGTACACATAATTGGATAAATTATTCGGCTTTTATTTTAACTGTTTTTTCGTGCATTAGATTAGCAAAATTTAATAACGATACTAGGCAAACAAATTCATTTATTGGTGTGCCAACTCCTGCCATTGCATTGTTTTGGTGTTCGTTAGTATTAATACCTAATAGTTTAACTTCTACAATTATAACTCCATACTCTGTTTTTATAGCAATTGTTATTTGTTCCTTTTTATTAATATCCGAAATTCCGCTATTTGCACTAAAATTTAAACACTTTAAGTTTGCAGGTAACCAAATTAGGTTTGTTTTTTTAGCTACTAGTGTTTTGTTATTAATGATACTTCAGTTTAGCGCAATTCCAATTATAATAGTGTTATATGTTTTAGTAAGTATAGCTCACAATTTATTAACTAAAAACTAAGGTTATTAACTTAATTCAATCTGCAAATAAAGTTTAATCGACAATTAACGCCTTTTCGTCTTAAACAATAAGCAATACTACTTATCGGCACAAAAATTGTTAATTAGTTGTGTACTTTTAATATTGTTAAAATATTAAGTTACAAGTGATTTTTAACAATATATGCGCTATTTTTACTAGTAATAACAAAAACAACACCAATGAAAAAACTACTATTTTTATCACTACTTACTGCCTTTACATTAAATATATTTGCCGAGGGTACCCCGCAAATAATGCCTAACCCGGCAATCGATATTCGCTTTCAGGTATTTGATAACAACGACCCAGCACGTAATTTTATGACATATGGTTGCCCTGCAACAAGTAGGTTAAATATTCGTATTAAGCAAGTTGGTAACGAGCGTATTCATATTGGTTTGCGTCAAAATGACGGAGATGTTTACATGCGTGTACGCGATCCATTAGGTACTATTGTTTATGGCCCAGTATTAGTGCCTGCGGCTGGTAACGGTTTTATCTCAACCTATGCACAGGCCATTGCTGGTCCAGCGTTAGTTGTAGGCCCAACTGGTTATAGTAGTTTATATTTTACACCTTCATTACCAGGTGATTATTACATTGAGTTTAATCCAAAAAATGCAAACAACTATGTTGGTGGTACAAGTAACGTAAAACGCTTATTTCAGTTTTTCGATATTTCTGTAGAGAAAATATCTACCGCTAAAATAATTAAAGGCCGTTTATGGTCAAACGCTTGGGATTTTAATTGCATGAGCTTTACAAATCCATTTCAAGCTAAAATGACCATTTATGCGCCCGATTCGGTTTTAACTGAAATAGATTTTAATGGTATACAGCCCTTTGGTTTTGTTATTTTAGCAAATAGCACAGGTGTTGCAAACACTGCAAGTATTGTAAATGATAGAAAATCAATAGCGGGTAACGTACAATACCCACAGTATAAACTTTTTTTACAAACGCCAGATACATTGGTTTTTGTGCCAGGTCGTTTAGTGCCGCGTGTGTTAGGCACACCAAATATTACTGGCTGTGCCGTTAGTGGTTGGAACATAAATTTAAGCTGTACCCATAATGGCTTAGCCGAAATTTATTTCGATTTAAATGGTGTTGCAGGCTACCAAGCTGGTACAAGCGATGTTTTTTTTAATAGCCGATTAACCTTTGGTAACAATACCATACCTTGGGATGGTAATAATGGTTTAGGGGTTCCGGTACCCGACGGCACGCCAATTAATATGAATGTTACCTATTTTGCTGGCATTACACATTTACCTTTGTTTGATTGTGAAAACCATACAAACGGTTACAAAGTTAAAGTTATTGCGCCGCCAGGTGGTAACCCGAGTACTTTTTGGGATGATAGCAACTTATTACCTATTGGCACAACAAATTTAGCCTTAGGTTGCGTTAATAATTGTCATACTTGGACTAACCGTAACGAACAAACTATTAACACCTGGTGGGTAACCCACTACAGTAATTTAACTGTAGTATCGGTTAAATTAAACGATTGTGCTCCTGTTGCCGTTAACGATTTTAGCATTACACCATTAAATACACCAATTACTGTAAGTGTGCAGGCAAACGATTCAGATCCAAACCCTGCCGATACACCATCCTTAACAACCACTATCGTTTCTGGGCCTGTTACAGGAACGGCAACAGTAGTTGGTAAAAATATTTTTTACACCCCACCAGCTGGCTTTTCAGGAACAGTAACTTTAGTTTATCAAATTTGCGATCCTTCGGTACCAGCGCCTGTTTTATGCGCTACCGCAACCTTAACTATAGTTGTAGATTGTGATGATGATGGCATTAGCAGTGCTGTTGAACCAGTTGGCGATGCTGATGGCGATGGCGTTTCTAATAGATGCGACTTAGATAGCGATAACGATGGTATTTTAGATTCAGTAGAAGGTTACACCGATTTTGATGGAGATGGTGTGCCTAATGCAATAGATTTAGATAGTGACAACGATGGCATTGCCGATGCCATTGAGGCAAATGGAGGTATTATACCTGCAGGATACGATTATACTGATGGACGAATAGTTGGACCAGATACCGATGGCGATGGTTTAAAAAATTCGGTAGATGCGGCGCCTAGCGTTGGTTACGGTTCTGGCTCAACATCTACATTGTTAAACCCAAATACCGATGGCGATAGCCGTGCAAATTATTTAGATAAAGATTCGGATAACGATGGTATTATGGATGTTGTAGAGTGTGGTGGCACAGATGCAAACAGAGATGGTGTAATTGATGCTTTTGTTGATGCAGATGCAGATGGAATAAACGATGTATTATTAAGCACACCATTAGTTGTTGGCAATGCCGATGCAAATGGAAAACCCGATTATATGGATTGTGATGCCGATGGCGATGGTATAGCCGATAATCGCGAAGGTCAAACTACTACTGCTTTTACAGCCGCACCAGCTTTTGCAGATACAGATGGCGATGGTATAGCAAACACATACGACGGAGGAAATGCAATAGCAGCAGTTGATACCGATAGTGATGGGATACCTGATTTTAGAGATACAGATAGTGATAACGATGGGATTACTGATTTAATTGAAGGCAACGATAACACCCCTGGAACTAACGGCGTAGCAGATACAACACCAAGTGGTACAGATACAGATGGTGATGGTATTGATAATACCTTTGATTTATTACCTGCTGCTTTTAGCCCAAACTCAAATGTACCTTGCCAGGATTTTGATGCCGATGCAGAGCGCGACTGGAGAGATACTGACGATGATGGAGATGGTATACCAACTGCAATGGAAACTGGAGATAACGTACCCTCAAATGGAATTAAAGATTATTTAGAAGCGCAATATTGCGGTAACCATTTTGTTGGGCAAGCAAATTATGCAAGTGCTGTGTTTAGTAACAACGGGGTTCAAACTACTACAAACGCATTAAATACACCTAATGGTACAATTGCAAGGTTAAACGATAACGGTGATAATTTTGTTTTGGATTTTGGAACTACATATCCAACAGGTTCAATTATCAGAATACTAGCTCGAAGAACAAATTTAGGTTCTAATACTGGCGGTTCAGGCCTTCAAATTAGTCAATCGTTAAATGGTACAACATTTTCAAATCAAACAATTGTAACAGATGCTACTTTTACAACCACACTTACTATTTACACTTATACTACTACGGTAGCTAATGTTAGATATGTAAGATTAGGACGTAATGGCGGTAGAGAAATTGAAGTTGATGCGGTTTTAATATCAAATTGTTTTCCTGATCAAGATAATGATGGAATTGCAAACACTGTAGATTTAGATGATGACAACGACGGATTATCAGACATACAAGAAGGCTCGTTAGATAGTGATGGAGATGGCTTAATTAATAGTTTAGATTTAGATTCGGATAACGACGGCATACCAGATGCTATTGAAGCTAATGCGGGTTATTTACCAGCAAATATGAATACAAATGGGCAATTTTCGGTAGCATATGTTAAAGCAAATGATGCTAATAATAACGGTTGGGCTTCTGTTTACGATAACTTTGCAGGTGGTACAAATTTACAAGATCAAGATTTTGATGGAGATGGTATTCCAAATCGCAGAGATTTAGATAGCGACAGCGATGGTTTACGTGATGCGCTTGAAGCAAACAACGGATCGTTACCAGCTAATATGAATAATGCAGGGCAATACCCAGCTGCTTGGGCCTTAACTCACGATACAGATGGAGATGGTTTAGTAGATAGTTTTGACTCAAACAATGGAGGTGTTGCAATTTTAAACCCTGATACAGATGGTGATTTAGGGAAAGATTTTTTAGATTTAGATTCGGATGCTGATACTTTATTAGATGGTTATGAAGGCAACAATGGTTCGTTACCAGTTGGTATGAATGCAGCTGGCCAATACCCACCAGCTTATGTTGCTGCAAACGACCCTAACGGCAACGGAATTGTAACCGCTTTAGAAACCACACCACTTGTTAACCCAGATTCTGACGGAAATGGCCGACCAGATTATTTAGATAGATGCTTACAATCTACAGGTAATGGAAGTTGGAATACAACCATTGTTTGGGGAGGTAAACCAATCCCTACTTGTGGCAAATGTGTTATAATTTCGCATAGCTTAACAGTTAGTGGTGCCGTTTATGTTTCGGATGTTACTTTATTGCCAGGAGCATTATTAACAAACAATACAGGTACATTTAATGTGTGCGGTAGTTTAACAAATAGTGGTGGCACGGTTGCAATTGCAGGCTGTAAATCTAAAACAGTATTAAGTGGTACTGTTAACCAAAAAATTTCGGGCAAATGGAATTTTGGAACATTAGAACTAAACAACCCCGCTGGTGCAACTGCCGTAGCAAGTTCAAGCGTAAATATTTATAAAGCAATAGTTTTAACACAAGGTACATTTAGTATTGCTCCAACCGCTACACTCTCTTTACTATCAACAACTGCTTGTGGCAATGCTTATGTTGGTGGTACGGGTACGGGTAGTGTTACAGGCAATGCAGTGGTCGAGTCATCTGTTAAAGGTTGCCAAGGTTATGTTACACTGGGTGCGCCATACAACGTGCAGTTAGTTAACCTAAAAAACTTATATTACCAAGGCTTTACGGGTTCAAACAATGTATTTGCTTGGAATAATGTTTACACTTACAACGAACAAAAATTTGGGCCATCAGATTCGGGCTATGTTAAAGCAACAAACGTTTTAAATGTGTTACCGCGCGGTAAAGGAATGGTAGTTTATACGTTTTCAAACACAGTGCCTGCGGGTATTGTATCAACTGGTCCAATAAGTGTAGCTCCATTTACGTTTCCATTAACATATAGCACAACATCGTTTGGTAATTTACACGATGGTTTTAATTTGTTAGCAAATCCGTATCCTGCTCCAATAGATTGGGGGACGCCAACATCTACTGGTTGGACAAAAGTTAACTGTTGCGATGCCATTTACTCATACAACCGTTGTGGCAATCAGTTTTCGGCTTACGTTGGCGGCATTT
>JAYSUQ010000118.1:0-4666 GCA_043718985.1 Bacteroidota bacterium
AGGCGTAATAATAACTGCGTTGTTTCCACCTAGCTCTAAAATACTACGGCCAAAACGGCTTGCTACTTTAGTGCCAACAATACGGCCAACACGAGTTGAACCCGTTGCCGATACTAATGGTACGCGACCATCTTCACACATTTTTTCGCCAATGCTACCTGGGCTAATTAATAAACACGATACGCCTTCGGGTATGTTGTTTTCGGCAGCTACTTCGTTCCAAATATTGTGACAAGCTACGGCGCATAAAGGCACTTTACTCGATGGTTTCCAAATACACACGTCGCCACAAATCCATGCTAATGCTGTGTTCCAATTCCAAACAGCAACCGGAAAATTAAATGCAGATATAATACCAACAATACCTAATGGATGCCATTGTTCATACATGCGGTGGCTTTCGCGCTCGCTATGCATTGTTAAGCCATATAACTGACGCGATACACCTACTGCAAAATCGCAAATATCAATCATCTCTTGCACTTCGCCTAAACCTTCTTGCAACGATTTTCCCATTTCGTAAGAAACCAGTTTCCCTAAATCATTTTTTTTAGCGCGAAGTTTTTCGCCATATTGTCTAACAATTTCGCCACGTTTTGGGGCAGGTATGTTGCGCCAGGTTAAAAAAGCTTGTTGGGCAATTTGCACCACTTTTTCGTAATCTTGCTCGGTTGCAACTTGCACTTTTGCAATTAATTTACCATCAACTGGGCTATACGATTCAATAATATCTCCGTTTGCAAAAAAGTTTTTTCCGGTTGCGCAACCATTGTTTAATTCTTTTATGCCTAAGGCTTTTAATACTTTATCCATTATAATTTTAATTTAATTTGAAGGGTAAATATAACCAATTTCAATAGTTTTTTAACTACATTTTATTTATTTATCAGATGCTTTTTTCGCCAAATTATCTTTGTATAACAATTTTTTTTATGCTTTTGCCAATGCCATTTAGTTTTATGTAGTATACCCCAGGTGGATATTGGCTAATGTTTAAAAAGGTTGTTTGTTGCTGCGTGGTGGTAGTTTGCAATGGTTGCCCCATGTTGTTGTAAAGCTCAATGGTGTTAATTTTATTAGTAGTGTTTTGTAACTCAATTGTAATAGTAGTATTTGCAGGGTTTGGGTAAGCTCCAAAAAAATCGGCGTCCAATGCCTTAGGTTTTGTATTAAAGCCTGTTGCAATATTTGGTGGGCAATTACCCGTTCCAAAACAACCATTACTATCTACTTTTAATAGCCATGTTTGATATCCTGGTATGATGCCAGCACCGCTATAACCCAAAGCTGCAATATCTCCGTTTGGCAATTCCATTATATCATGCAAATAATTGTCTGCCGTTGTATCTAAAGTGGGTATTGTGTTTGGTATATAGGTTTTCCACCATTTTAAATTACCTAAACTATCTGTGCGCATAAGCCAACCAGTTAAGGCTATCCAACCATTTGCAGTTACACTTGCTTGTTTGCTACCACACATTATATAATCGCCATTGGCACACTCTTTTATTCCTGATGGCTGCATGGCATACTCTTTAATGCCATAATACTTTTGCCAAATTATTGTGCCATTTAAATCTAACCTTGTTAATACTGGGCGACCCCATTTATAACTAAAATTCCAAACACTATCAACATTAGCAGATAGTGTTGTGTAATATTGGTTATTATGGTTTACAATACTTATGGCCGCACCGTTAGTAATGTTTATTTGCCTGTTCCATAACACGTTTAAATTACTGTCTACTTTTAAAATATTTACTGCCGCATCAAATGAACTTACCGTGCCTCCAAATGCAATTAAATATCCTTTGTTTTCGGCTGTAATTACATCTGTAATATTTAAATATTTACAAGGTTCTGTAGATAATTTTTTTTGTTTAACAATTCCATTTGAATCTAAAACCAACATTGATATTCGATATTGACTATTTTGTAGAATTGGACAGGTACTATCAGTACTACCAAACATTATTATATGATTCGGTTTTTTATAATATGGTTTTATTTCTTGCGCAATGCTTGAATAAATAGTGTCTCCATATGTTTTTGTTAAAATGGTATCTCCGATTTCGTTAAATTTAATTAAACTTGCAATTGAGTAGTTGTTCGAACCTGAATTTCCACTTTGATAATAATTGTTGTTAAGTTTTGTGATAGCTATGGTTTGCGTAAAAAACTCACCTGCATTTTTAACAATTTTTTTTCGTACAATATTGCCCTGTAAATCAACTTTAAGCAGAGATGCTAAATAGGTATAATATGTTGAGTATCGCTCTTCAACTTGAGTTGCAATATAAAACGTATCATTATATAACTTAAAGTTTAAAGAAGAATTATTATTTGTATCAATAGTAATACGTTTATTAAAATAATTTTGCCCAACCCCTTTTTGTAATATTAAAAAACAAAAAAGAGTAATGTGTATTACCCCTTTTTGCATACTACTTAATATTTATAATTTTTGTGTTACTTATACTTGCACCATTATTAGTAATGTTTATTATATAAACACCATTGGCTAAGCTCTCGGTTTTAAATTGTATTACGTCAGCATTTTTGTATGATATCTGTCTGTCAATTAATCTGCCACTTGATACTTCTATTAATTTAATTTCTATTACATTATTGCTTTCGGTTTGGATATTGCTATAACTTAAATTAATGGATGTGTTAAATGGGTTAGGATATGCAACTACATTTAATAAATTTGAACTATAAATACTAGCTTGTTCTTGGCTAGTTGTATTACCTAAATTAAGTAATCTGTTGTTTGCATTATTGCTATTTATTTCTACTACTTCGTAATTTACTAAATTGGCAAAAGCCACATCTAAAGCAGCTTTTGCATTACCCATTAAAGTGTTTAAACTATCGCTGGCTAACAAATTAATTTGAGTTTTTAAACTTGCGTTTGTTTTTAATTCGCTCCAATTTTTATTAGTAGCTTTTAAGTTTTTATGCTGTTGCAGATAGCCTATAAATTTTGCATTACCAGTTGCAATTTTTAAGCTATCAATTAAAAACTGCGCACGAGTTAAATCACCACTTTCGGTTTTCGCAAACACTAAGTCAATTTTACTTGACTGTGTATTGTTCCACTCTAACCACCTAGTAATGGAATCGTTTGTGTAACCTGTAAGACTGTCGTTTAAAAAATAGCGAACCAAATCGTTTACTGCAATATCTTTATTAAAATTAAACGCACTAATTTGTTCTTGTAATTCGTTTCGTTTACTAACACCTGTCTGAGCTAATAGTATTTGGTTTGTAACACCTTTTGGTATATTGCTGTTTGTTAAATAAGCAAGAACACCAGGGGTTAATGGACTGTTGGCTATAAGTACATCTTTTATATGTCCCGCAGGCAAATTAGGTTGTTTTGTTATGTATGCTATTAAAACTGGATCACTTAAATAAGGCCCTTTTTCCTCTAATTGATGTTTTGTTGCCGCAGGCGAACTTGTATTGTTTATCATCTCTATCAAACTTAGTGAAGACGCTTCACTTAATTGTAGTATTGCATTTGCGGCTAATTGTTTATTTGTGTAGGCGGTATTTTGTAGTTTCATAGGTGTTGAACTACTATTATTAGAATTTATCAAATGTGAAGGACAAGTTATACTACTTATCTGAAATTGACTCAGGCAAGTACAAGGTAAAATTAAGTTTATATTTGAACTGACATAGATAGGAGCTTGTATTCCGTTTATTGAATTATTATTAAATTTATAATTAAACCCCCCTCCCGAATAACCATTAATATCACTTGGCGGCATAGCTTGCAATTTAGAGAAGGTATTGTTTGCTGGTGTTGTTAAATCTGTAGTTAAACAATATCCTTGTTGTGCTAGGATACCGCTTGTTTGATTAATATCAAATTGTTTTGTATTGCTATTTTGGTTACATTTTATTTGCAAGCCATTTATACCAATACCATTGCTACCATTGGTTAATTGTACTTGGTGGCCTGCTAAACAGTTTGCAAAAGTATTGCGGTAACTCTCTTTAGCGCCAGTGCCTGTGTTATTAAACACTGTGGCCGTTACGTTTTGTGTGCCCACTACGGTGTAGTTGTTTTCTTGGTGGCTAAAACCTGAGCCTGTGTTGTTGTAATAAAAATAATTGCCGCATACTGTTGGGTTTGTAAAACAAGCTTTACCGCCAATATTGGCAATGGTGGTGTTAATTAAAAAATTATTTTTTTCAATTGTACTGTAATTAATACCACTGGTATATAAACTTGCATAACAATTAGTAAAGTTTGTTTTTTGTACGGTTAATGTTTTTAGTGGGTCGGCCGATTGTGCGTATACCCCATAGCGTAAATTTTCGAATGTGTTTGGCACACCATAACTAAGGCAATTACCCAACGCATCGGTACTATTACAAACTGTAGTTACATTAAAAGTACTGTTAAACGCCTTAATGCCTGTGCTACGTGCAATGGTTGCAATGCTTGTTAAATTATTATTAAAGGTTAAATCTGTTTTAAAAGTATTGCCCTTAAAGTTAATGCCTTTAACGGCGTTCATTTTCACGTGTATATCAGTAGTGCGTATGTTGCCTAAGGCATCTTTATAACTTGGGTCGTTTAGGTAATTATTACTTAAAAACAAACAGTTTGTAAAACTTGTTTTATTATTTAACTCATTACCATTAACGT
>JAYSUQ010000119.1:0-13706 GCA_043718985.1 Bacteroidota bacterium
CGATTTTAAGTTGTATGCCTTAATATTAAATTGAACTTCAATTACACATTTTTTAGTTTTATCGTGCAGGGTACTTGCATCGGCCCGTAAGCCTAACGTTAAACCCAAGGCACCTAATAAAATAGATTTACCAGCACCGGTTTCGCCAGTAATAACAGTTAAACCGTTGGTAAATTTAACTTCGGTTTGCTCAATTAATGCAAAATTTTGTATGCGTAAATTATGTAACATGGTGTTATAAATATCGTAATTTTAGTTTTTAACTTTACAAATAAAAACAGTAAAGCGTTATTTAATTATTAACAGTTTAGGTTGTCTTTAATTTTGTGTTAGCAACATATAGTTCAAAATTAATTTAAAATAGTGCTTGCCTTTGCTATGTAATGTAGCATTAGTAACAAAAATTAATTTATACAAAAACTCTGCAAACTAGTTTGCTAAAATTATACACTCGTAAAAATGCTAGCTTGGCTAATTAGTAGGTTTATTTTAATCATTTAACAATGCATTTGGCTCAATTACCTGTAACCAAACGCTAATATAGGCGTATAACTTAATAAACAAAACAAGGTTAATTAGTGTTTTGTTTTTTGCCCTCATTTATTCATTTGTTTATATTAATAAAAACTTTACGTTATGAGACAGCTAAAAATAATTAAACAAATAACCAATCGCGAAACGGCATCGTTAGATATGTATTTGCAAGATATTGGGCGTGTAGAATTAATTACCGCTGATGAAGAGGTTAACTTGGCACAAAAAATAAAGCAAGGCGATCAAAAAGCGTTAGATAAGTTAGTAAAAGCAAATTTGCGTTTTGTGGTTTCTGTTTCAAAACAATATCAAAATCAAGGTTTAAGTTTGCCCGATTTAATAAATGAAGGCAACATGGGCCTAATAAAAGCGGCACAACGTTTTGATGAAACTCGTGGGTTTAAATTTATATCGTACGCCGTTTGGTGGATACGCCAATCTATATTACAAGCATTGGCCGAGCAAAGCCGAATTGTGCGTTTACCATTAAATAAAATTGGAGCAATAAATAAAATAAATAAAACATATGCCAAGCTCGAGCAACAGCTCGAGCGTGAACCTATTGCCGAAGAAATTGGTGAGTTATTAGATTTGATGCCACAAGATATTATTGATACCATGAAAAACCAAGGAAGGCATTTGAGTATGGATGCCCCCTTAGGAAACAATGTAGATGATGGCGGAAGTATGTACGATTTAATGGAAAATAAACACGAGTTAGCGCCAGATAGTGCGTTAATTATAGAAAGTTTGCGTAATGAAATTGATAGGGCTTTAACATCGTTAACTGCTCGCGAAGCCGATGTGGTAAGATTATATTATGGTTTAAGTGGCGACCACTCGCACTCGTTAGAAGAAATTGGTGAAAAATTTGAATTAACGCGCGAGCGAGTTAGGCAAATAAAAGAAAAAGCTGTGCGCAGGTTAAAACACGCATCACGAAGCAAAACACTAAAAAGTTATTTAGGTTAAAAAAAGTTTGTGCTATGATTTTTGAAATTTATTTATAAATTCATTAATTATTTTACTAATTAAACTTATGGCAAACATTTTTGAATTTAACGGTTACAAACCCGTAATAGATAAAACATCTTTCATACATCCTAATGCAACTGTTACCGGCAATGTTATTATTGGTAAAAATGTGTATGTTGGCCCAGGCGCAGCTATACGTGGCGATTGGGGGCAAATAATTATTGAAGATGGTTGTAATGTGCAAGAAAACTGCACCATACATATGTTTCCGGGAACAACCGTGTTATTAAAAGAAGCTGCTCACATTGGCCACGGTGCCATTATACACGGCGGTACTATTGGCAAAAATGTTTTAGTGGGGATGAATAGTGTTATTATGGATAACTGCATTATTGGTGATAATTGTATTGTTGGTGCCTTGTGTTTTGTGCCTGCCGATACCATAATTGAGGATAGAAAAGTTGTAGTTGGCAACCCCGCAAAAGTTATTAAAGATGTGAGTGATGAAATGATTGCTTGGAAAACAAAAGGCACTGCTTTGTACCAACAATTACCCGCCAATTGCTATGCAACACTAAAGCCTTGCGAACCCCTACGCCGTATGCCAGCCTATAGGCCAGAGCAACAAAACGAATATAAAACTTGGAGTAAAGAAAAAAAATAAACCCTATGAAGTGAATCATATTTTCTATTCTCTTATGTATTTTTATCTAATAATTTAAAATAGTTATTCATTCCATCCAATCTTTGTAAGCTCCGTTTTTAAAATAGCTTCAAGCTTTTTTTTCTGCGATTATCTCTTATACTTAAATAAAACAAAAAACAATCATCCGTTTGTGTTGTATAGTAATCAAATTAATTTTCGGTTGGTAAAAAACTATAATTTTTACCGTATTCCATCATTTGTTCTGTAAAGCTTTTTGGGTATTCAACTTTAATATCAGTAATTTTTCCGTTAGTTAACACAGGTATTAATTTTGGTTGTATAAAACCTTGATAAGGAGCCATAGATAGTTTTTTGTAACGTTCTAACACTTCAGTGTGCAACGCTAAATTTACCTTTACACCATAATTTTCTATTAAATCTTTACCCGCTTTATAATCTCCCTTAGATTTTATGCGTTGTATTTCGCGCAATAAATCGCCAAACAATACGCGTAATTTTTCGTAATTATTAATTACAAAATAGGTTTTATTGTTTTCTATTTTCTTTTCAATTACATTTTGTGCTCTACCTTTTTCGTAAGCCCACATTGCAACCATTTGTCGGTTTCGCATGTGTGCTTCTTCAATATTATCACCTAATTTTAAGCGAGATAGTTGTACGATTAATCCTTTGGTTATGTATTCGTCGTAAGATGCTTTACCATAATCTAAAGATGGCATAACTCCTAACTCAACTAATTTTTTATCTAATAAATAATACAAGGCAACTAAATCGGCACGACCTTCTTCTAACGCCGATGCATAATTTTTTAATGTTTCGTGTGGTTGCCCAACACCAGGCTCAATTACACCACTAGCATGGCCAATTACCTCGTGCATATCGGTATGTAATTTATCAGCTAAGCCAGCATAATTTAGCACGTTTTTACGAATGGCATCGTTATAATAAAATTCGTTAACAACGCTTCCACCAGCAGCTTTTTCGTAGGCTTCAACAATATTACCAAGGTTTACCGATTTTGAACCGTGTGTTTCTCGTATCCATTCGTTGTTAGGTAAATTAATGCCAATTGGTGTAGATGGGGCAGCATCACCACTTTCCATAACGGCATTAATTACTTTGGCCGATATTCCTTTCACGTTTTTCTTTTTATGTTCGGGCAACAAGGTTGAGTTATCTTCAAACCACTGTGCGTTTGCACCAATCATTGCTATTCGTTTTGACGCTTCAAAATCTTTTACAGATACAACCGATTCAAACGATCCTTTTTTTCCTAACGGATCTTCATATACTTCAATAAATCCATTGGTTACATCAATAGCACTTTCTGTATCTTTAACCCAAGCAATGTTATAGTCATCAAAATCTTTTAACGATCCTGATTTATAAAAAGCAACTAATTTTTGTAATGCTATTTTCTGATTTTCATTTTCGGCAACCGTTATAGCTTTCTCTAACCAGTAAACCATTTTTTCTATTGATGCGGAATACATACCGCCAACTTTCCAAATTTTTTCGATGATAATACCATTCTCTTTAATTAACTTACTATTTAAGCCAAGCATAACTGGTGTTTTAGAGGTTTTATCTACCATTTTTTCATAAAACGCTACTGCTTCTTTTTCGGTAACACCTTCATAAAAATTAACTGCCGAACTTAGTACTAAATCATTTTTAACATCGAGGCTAACTTTTTTAGCAGCAATGTTTGCATCAAACATGATAGGTGTTATGCGCGCAATAAATAATGATTTTGTTTCGTTAGTTTTTAATGGCAACGTTTTATCCTCACAACCGTTAACTAAATTTGCAAAAAAAGCAGTGCTAAATTCGGGCATAATTTTATCGCTACTGTAATGATGGTGAATACCATTACTAAACCAAACGCGTTTAGTATATACTAAAAAGTTTTTATACTCATTGCTATTTACATCACCTTTGTAGCTATCAATTATTGCTTCAATCGTTTTACGAATGGTTAAATTGTATTTGTAATTTTGATCCCAATTAATATCGCGTCCTGCTAAACCTGCCTCCGATAAGTAATATAACAATTCTTTTTGTTGCAACGATAACGAATCGAAACTAGGAATTTGGTAACGTAAAATACGTAGGTCGGCAAATTGTTCGGTTACATATTCAAAAACTTCTGTGTTATTATTTTTTAGCGAATCGGTTGTTATTGCTTCTGTTTGGCTATCGTTACTTATGTTAGATTTACACGCTGTTAACACTACAGTTAAAACAATTGGTAAAATAAAATGTTTAATATTCATTATTGTTGGTTTTTTATAAGTTGTAAGTTGATAGTTTTTAATTTTAATAGTTACAAGATTAGGATAATTTAAATGCTTTTGCAAGTAAATTTAAAGCTAGTATTTAGCCGAAATTATTACGTATAAGCGAATACTATTTTATTATTTAGCAATTAATACATTGCCTACATAAACGTGTTCTTTTTCTAAAACATCAGTTAGCTCTACCTTCCATACATAGTTATCGTTTGGCAATAATTTATTGTTGACTCCTTTCGCATTCCAACTTACAAGTGGGTCTTTAGTATTAAAAATAATACCGCCCCATCTATCAAAAATCCAAAGTTCATATTTATTTATTTCCCAGCCCGTGCCTTTTGGTATAAACACATCGTTTAATCCATCTCCGTTTGGTGTAATTGCATTAGGGGCAAAAAAAGTTATTTCGGGTATTATTTTTATAATTTTAGTTATCGAGTCTTTACAGCCGTTAGTATCTTCAACTAATAATTGTACGGTATAATTGCCTTCCAAATTATAAGTGTGTGTTGTGTTGGTATTTGTAGAGGTTAATAAATCTCCAAAATTCCACTGCCACAAAACTGGTAATCCAATACTCGCATCTGTAAATTTAATTTTGGGTTCAAGTATTGACGCTTCGGGTTTATCAGTAATAAAATTTGCTTTTAATTGTGGATAAAGTGTTACAAAACTTGTTACAGGTAATGATTGGCAGCCACTATTATCAGTAACAACTAAGGCATAACTAGCATTAACAGCTGTTGTAATTGTAGCACTTGAACTGCCATTTGTAACATTGTTCCAATAAAAAGTATAAGGAGAGTTGCCACCATTAGCATTGCCTATTAATTGTGTTTTTGTGTTTGCACAAGTAGTATAATTATTTGTTGTTGCAATAATAGGTGGGTTTTGGTTAATACTAGTTGTATTAAAAGTACTGCAGTTATTGGCATCGGTTACATAACATGTATAGTTACCAATTGCTAAATTATTTGCGCTTATTGCATTGCCTCCCACGGGCAGCCATGTATAAGTAAAAGGTGCTAAACCACCTGTTGTATTAATACTTAACGAACCGCTTGTTGTACCACTACAAATAAAGCTTGATGGTGTTATTGTTGTAGTTGGTTTAGTTACACTTGTAATTGTGATAGTGCTTATTGTTTTGCAAAGATTTGCATCGCTTACAGTAACAGTATAATTACCTACACTTAAGTTTGTAGCATCCGCCAGTACACCTCCACTTGGTTGCCACAAATAAGTGTAAGGTATAACGCCTCCCGTAATCTGCACACTAGCCGATGCAACTGATGATGCTGCACATGTTATGTTTGTTTGTGTAGTAATTGAATTTAAACTTAATGGTGTTGTAATTGTAACCGATTGTGTTTTTATACAACCGTTTGCATCTTTTACTATAACACTGTAGTTGCCAGCGCTTAAGCTACTTGCTAAGGCATTATTACCCCCGCTTGGTAACCAAGTGTAGCTATAAGCTGGCGCGCCAAAATTAGCAACTACTTGAGCACTTGCGGTGTTGTCATTAAAACATTGCACGTTGGTTGCTGTAATAATAGGTTCGGCAACAACAACTACATTTGTATAAGTACGGTTACTGTTACAGGTTGCGCCATTTGCTGTTAAAAATACCGTGTAACTTCCTGGAGTACTAAAATTATGTGTAGGATTTGTTAAAGTTGATGTAATATTTACTCCCGACGCTCCATCGCCAAAATTCCAAGTGTAGTTTGTTTGCATTGGGCAGGCAGGGTAACTTGCGCTAAAATTATTACAAGTATAAGTAAATACTGGAAAAACTAATGGCACATCGGCTACAGTAAAATCATCTATTGCAAAACCATCAAAATTATTACATAAAGAGCCGCTGCCAAAAACAATTCTAAAAACAACGTTTGGCTTGCCCGCTAATGCCGATAAGCAATGTTTTGCAGTTTTCCATTGGGTGCTACCATTGCCTCCTTGGCAACCACCACTAGTAGTTTGGTTGTTACCCGACCAGCCATTTTTATTTACTGGCGCTAACCAATTTAAATAAGTAATGCTTAAACTGTTGTACCAATTTTGTGTTGTGCAATTTTGAGGGTCGCCAAATGCACCTACAGTTAACCAGTTTAAACCACTATTAATGCTGTATTGCAAACTTGCACCATCAAAATTTTTTTCGGATTCCCAAAATATTTTTAAACTTACGTAAGGGTTTGTTAGCGTACTAAAATTGTAGCAAGGGCTTTTTATGTACGACTCCTGCGATGATGCGTAACTCGAACCAGTTAGCCCGCCAACATTCCAACATTTAACACCACCACCCGCACTATTAATAGTTGGTTTGGTTGGTGTGCCCCAAACCCAATCGTTATTAACACCTCCCGATGTCCACACGGCTGCAGTTTCAAATGTTTCGGTATTTGGAAAACTTGATACGCATTGTGCCTTACAGTTAAGCACACTTATTAATACAAGAAGTATAAACTCTAATTTAAGTGTTAAATTATTCCCCACTTTTACCTTCATCTCAATTTAAAAACATAAGGTTTACTCTTCGTAGTTTACAGCATATCGTCGCCATTTTTCAATAACTCCTTGCATATCGGCGGGCAACTCACTTTCAAAAAAAATAGGTTGTTGTGTTATAGGATGGGTAATGCCTAAAGTTTTTGCATGTAACGCCTGGCGTGGCAATAGCTCAAAACAATTATCAATAAACTGTTTGTATTTATTACTTGGCAAACCTTTTAAAACTCTATCTCCGCCGTATTCGTTATCATTAAACAACGGATGGCCTAAATATTTCATGTGTACTCGTATTTGATGCGTGCGGCCAGTTTCAAGTTTACACTCAACAACTGTAACGTATCCAAATCGTTCTAATACTTTATAATGTGTTATGGCGTGTTTGCCGTGCTCACTATCAGGAAAAGCAGCCATAACTTTTCTGTTTTTTAAATCTCTATCAACATTACACGTAATTGTTCCTGCATCTTCTTTTACATCACCCCAAACAATGGCAATATATTTTCTATCAAGTTTTCTATCAAAAAAATCTTTTGCTAACCGCGTCATCGCTAATTCAGTTTTTGCAATAATTATAATACCCGATGTGTTTTTATCTATACGATGAACAAGTCCTGGCCTATCTGTTTGTAAGTTTTCGCCAATTTTTTGTTTGTTACTTGGTAGGTTTTTAAAACGCCATGCTAATGCATTAACAAGTGTGCCCGAGTAATGACCGTATGCGGGGTGCACCACCATCCCTGGCTCTTTATTAACAACACACACGTAATCATCTTCATAAACAATATTTAACGGAATGTCCTCGGCTAATAATTCTATATCGCGAGGTGGTGTTGATAATACAATAGAAATTTCATCTAATGGTTTAATACGGTAGTTAGATTTTACTGCCTTTTTATTTACCAGCACACTACCGTTATCGCAGGCATTTTGCAATTTTGTGCGTGTTGAGTTTGCAATGCGTATCATTAAAAATTTATCAATTCGCATCATAACCTGGCCTTTTTCAACCTTTATATTATGGTGTTCAAATAATTCTTGTTCCTCTTCCGAAGATTCAACCTCATTAAAATCTTCGTTCATGTTATTTTGATATAATTATTTTTTTACGAGCTATTACGTTGCCTTCTGATATTACAGTTGCAATATAAATACCGTTTGAGAGATGTGACACATCTATGGTTTGATTATTTTGAAAATCGGATTGATAAATAGATTGCCCAAAAATTGAATTTATTTTTATACTCGCATTACTAACTTGTTTTGTTAGTGTAATAGTAATAGTATTGTTAGCTGGGTTTGGAAACACATTTAATTCCGAAATTAAATTATTATTTTCTTTTACAGATATAATAACAGCCTCTACACAACCCATAACTGGGTTTATCATTAGCGCGCCATTTTGGTTAGATTGTGACCAACCATTACCAATATCATAAAATAATTTATTTTTATGATTAGTGTTTTTATCAAAGCCAATATTTAAAGCAACATTTGATGTTTGCTGTATGCCAAAATAATAAGAACCTGCGGTTAAAGGTAAGCACGATGTTAATGTGTAGCTTGGTATTAAGTTGTAACTACCTTGTATGTATTTTGGATACATTAAACTATCTTTATAAATAAGATTACCTGGACCAGAACCCGCATCTGACCAAACCATTAGCCTAAACGATGATGATTGAATAAGATTACCGTTTACAATTGGATCAAAATAAATATTAAGTGCTTTTAAAGTATCGGCAATGTTAAGCTTATATTTTACTGCTGTTTTAGCGCCAAAGTAATTTAAATAATAACCTTGTTCGGCTGTGCCATCATCGTGAGAAAAGTAATTGCTAAATTTTTGTAAGTGATAAACTGTATCGTTAAAAGCAAAGGCATTATTACTTTCATAAATAATATGTTCAATTTTAAACTCAGTTGTTTGTGTAAGTGGCGATGGAAAATGCATACCCGCTAACGAAGGACTACCAATAATTGTATCCACTAAATAGCCACCAATTACACCATTTTTAACATATGGATTTATTCCAGGCGATTGCGTTTGCAATAAATCTTTTGATGATAGTAAGGCGTTAGTAACGTTATTGTATAAATTGTATTTGTATTTAAAAATTCGAGGCGCGCCTAAGTTGCTTCTAAAATAATTTGTAAACTGGCTGTATAAATCACTGCTACTATAATGGTTATAAGGCATAACGGTATACTCTCGTAAAAACGATGATGGTTTGTAAACAAAATTTATATCGCTATAGGTTGAGTCGGCAATTGTATAACCTTTATCTAACGCAACGTAATCTATATGCCAATGATCGAGGCTACCGCTTGTTGTGGCCTTGTTTCTAAAACGAAATTTAAAGCTACTATCTAAATAGGCAATGTTATTTATTTTTATTACAACTTTTGTAAAGCTCGAATCACTTGCGGCTGGGTTATATCCTGCTTTGCCCCAAACCTTTGCCCACGTTGTGTCTTGTGGGTTAAAAAAATCAACACATAACGAGTCGTTTACTTCTGGTGCTTCGCCATTACCTTCGGCCTGATAAAAAAAAGTTAATGCTATGCTATCAGATAATTGATAAAAAAAAGCTCCTTTTTGTTTTAAATTTATAGTGCGCGATGTTAACGTATCAGCCTTGGCAGATACACTAACAGCTGCGGCTATGTTGTAGGGATATCCTTTTTTATTTAACCCATCAAAAGTTGCAACACCAATACTTAGTGGTGCAATTGCAAAACCTGTGTTTACATATACATTCGAATCTATCCAATTACATAAAGATGGGTAAGGCGACTTGTAGGCGTAAGAAAAATCATCAAAAAAAGGCAAATCTATGGATGATAGTGATTGTGTTTTAGCACTTTCATTTAAAACTAAATGCCTAATAGTATTTAAATTGCCATTAACCGTTAGTGGTCTTAATTGCTCTTGCGCTTTACTAAAAAAAATAAGACAATTAAGTGCAATTATTAATATGTTACTATGTAATTTCATTTTTTAATCTTGGTCTTCATTGGTAGGCAAACTATCAGTAACAATTGGCACATATAAATTTTCTTTTTTCCCTACTTCTAAATCTATTTTGCTTCCTTTTTTAATTAAATCGCCTGGTGCAATTTCTTTACCTTTATAATACTGTTTTAACACACAGCCTTTGCAATCTGCTGCAACCTCCTTAACTGCACCTTGTGTTAAACCATAACTTTCAATCATTAAAATTGCTTGCCTCGTACTTCTATCAACCAACTTTGGCATGGCAATTTTTGGCGCTTGTGTACTAGTAACGTATAAATAGATAATTCTATTGTGTTTAACCTCCGAATTTGCTTCGGGCTCTTGTTTTATAACCATTCCTGCTTTTATAGTAGGGTCATAAATGCTATCAATAATAGTGTAATTAATACTTTTATCAACAATAAAAGCATCTAACTCTTGTATAAATTTACCTTTAAAATTTGGCACAACTGCCGTCTCGCCGTGGTGTGTGTAGGACGAGAGTGACTTAATTAATACCCACACAACAAGCCCAACACTTAAAAGCGCCAATGCTAAATGAGTAAAAAATGATTTAGATTTTAAAAAGCCTAATAAATTCATTGTAAAAAAACAGACCACTAATATACTAAAAACCCTTTAAAACGGGACTTTAAAAATCGCCATTCAAATTATTTTTTAATTTTCATAAAAATATACGTTCTAAATTTTTGAAATTCAATTTAAACAGTATCTTTGCACCCCGATTTTTAATTTTAAATCGTTGATTATAACTAATTTATAAATGACTAAGGCAGATATAGTAACCGAAATTTCAGACAAAACTGGCATCGAAAAGATTGTTGTGCAAACAACCGTGGAGGCATTTATGAAATCGATTCGCACCTCTATGACTGAAGGTAAGAATGTTTACTTACGAGGATTTGGAACATTTGTGGTAAAAAAACGTGCCGAAAAAGTAGGTCGTAATATTTCAAAAAACACAACTGTTATAATACCAGCACATTTTATACCCGCATTTAAACCAGCTAAAACATTTGCCGATAGAGTTAAACGTAATGTTAAAGTGGCCGAGCCATTAGATAATAAACAAGTTGAATGACAATTGCTAAAAAAACACAATTAGGTTTAATAGCTGTATCAATCATACTGTTCGTTCTTTTATTTCTTGCACCAACAATTTCGGATAAAGCGCCCGATGTTAAACCAATACCTAGTAAACAAATTACTAGTATTGAAACATTTTTAATAATGACTTTAAAATCATTAAAGCCCGAACAAAAAACAGAACACGATAACTTAATAGCAAAAGCTGCTAAAAACAACAGCGATACCGCATATAAAGAATTAGTTGCTTTTTGGGATAAACAAAAAAGACCAGATTTTGCGGCCTTTTTTGTTGAAAAAATTGCTCAAAAAAAACAAACTACACAAAGTTATTTGTTAGCTGGCGATAGGTATTATTATGCTGTTAGATTTATTAAAGATAACAACGAAATACCAGCTTTATTTAAAAATGCGCAATTTTGCTACGAAAAAGCATTAAGTTTAGATGCTAAAAATACAGATGCTAAAATACAACTCGCATCGTGTTTTGTAGAAAACGGACAAGACCCAATGAAAGGGATTGGCTTACTAAAAGAAGTTGAAAAAACAGATAGTAATAACATTAAATTACAACTAACGTTTGCATTTTTTTCAGTTAAATCGGGTCAGTTAGATAAAGCGATAACACGCTTTAACAAAGTATTAGTTATTGACCCAACTTATATTGAAGCTTATTTGCATTTAGCAGATGCTTATGAGCAACAAAGTAACAAAGCTAAAACAATTGAAATGCTTGATAAATATGCCACTGTAACCGATGATGCAATGGCTAAGCAGGAAGTACTTAAATACATCGAACAACTAAAAAAAAATAATTAACCTAATATAAATTTTTTAAAACCAAAGCATTATGCCAAGCGGAAAAAAGAGAAAAAGACATAAAATGGCTACTCATAAACGTAAAAAACGTTTAAGAAAGAATCGCCATAAGAAAAAATAAATAGCAAAAGCTATTTATTTTTATGATTAACATACCATAAACGGAATTGAATAATATCTCTTCCGTTTATGTTATTTGTATATAGTGTTGTTTTTAATCAATAATATTTTTACACAATAAAAAAATATTGATTTGTAAAGCAGTATTGCTTTGCTATACAACTTATTTAAATTAACTGCAAATCAAATAATACAAAAACATTAAATTAATCTTGTGTAATTGTTTATTATAAAAATTATTTACGATGAATGTAGAATTAGTAATAAATTCTACGCCTAGCGAAGTTGTTATTGGTTTATTAAACGATAAACGTTTAATTGAACTTCATAAAGAAAAAAATAACGTAAAATTTTCGGTAGGCGATATTTATTTAGGGCGCGTAAAAAAGGTAATGACAGGCCTTAACGCAGCTTTTGTAGATGTAGGATATGAGAAAGATGCATTTTTGCATTACTTAGATTTAGGCCCACAAGCCAACTCTTTGTTTAAATATGTTAATGAAGTACGCTCTAAAAAACAGAACGTTAGTAATTTAATGTATTTTAAAAATGAGGCAGATATTGCTAAAGATGGTAAAATAAACGAAGCGGTTAAACCTGGCGAATTTATTTTAGTACAAGTTGCCAAGGAACCAATATCGGCAAAAGGGCCGCGCATTACTACCGAAATATCATTAGCAGGACGTTACATTGTTTTAATTCCGTTTTCGGACAAAATTTCTGTATCATCAAAAATTAGAAGCTCTGAAGAAAAAACACGATTAAAAAACTTAATGCATAACGTTAAGCCAAAAAACTTTGGAGTAATTATTCGTACAGTTGCAGAGGGCAAATCGGTTGAAGATATTGAAGGTGATTTAAACGATTTAATATCTAAATGGGATGAGTGCTTTAAAGCCTTACAAACTGCAGAGCCACCTTTTAAATTATTAGGTGAGGTTGATAGAACCAATGCAATTTTAAGAGATTTTTTAAACGCATCGTTTAATGCCATTCACGTAAATAGTGAAGTTGTTTATGATGATTTAAAATCATACATCAAAACCATAGCGCCTGATAAGGTTAATATTTTACAACATTACACGGGCAAGGTTCCTATTTTTGATAATTTTGGCATAGATCGTCAAATTAAAACACTGTTTGGCAAATCGGTATTTATGAAAAGTGGCGCTTACTTAGTAGTTGAGCACACTGAGGCATTACATGTATTTGATGTTAATAGTGGTAACAGAGCTAAAAGCACGCAATCGCAAGAAGAAAATGCTTTAGAGGTAAATTTAGAAGCTGCAGTAGAGGTTGCACGCCAATTGCGTTTGCGCGATATGGGCGGTATTATTGTTATTGATTTTATTGATTTACATAATGCCGATAACCGTAAGTTATTGTTTGATAAACTAAAAGAAGAAATGAAATCGGATAGGGCGCGCCATAATATTTTGCCGCCAAGTAAATTTGGATTAATACAAATTACCCGTCAACGTTTGCGCCCCGAAGTTAATGTAGAAGTTTTAGAAAGCTGCCCAAGCTGTAACGGTAGTGGCAAAGTACAACCAAGTATTTTATTTGTTGAGCAAATTGAAAATGCGATGCGCTTTATTATTAAGGAACAATCAGCTAAAAACATTACCTTATGTGTACATCCCTACATTGAAGGTTATTTAAAAAATGGTGGTTTTTT
>JAYSUQ010000120.1:0-13575 GCA_043718985.1 Bacteroidota bacterium
GTATTTTATTATTTTTTATAATGAGAACTTTAGATTTTTTATCCCAAAACTTTGTACTAAACCCAAGTTTTGAGGAATATGATTTGAAATTAAAATATCCAAAATATTGGCAGCGCACTACACTTACACCCGATATTTACACAAAAGATGAAACAAGAGGGCATAGTGAATTTAAAACAAAAGGTTATTATCCTCAGCATTTATTAATTAATAATTTAAAAAACACTTTTGGCAATGTATATGTTGGTGTTGTTACATCTGAAAATGGTTTTGGTGAAATGATTGGTGGTAATTTAATTACACCACTTGTAAAAAACTGTTTATATAAAGTCAAATTAAAAACTATTCGGTCAAAAACTTTTGGAATTATTGCCCCTAAAAAAATTAATGTTTTTATTACTGCTAATTTTATACAGCCAACCAAAACTGATAGTATTGTAAAATATGATTTTCCGTTTTTGCAATTATATAAAACAGATAGCACAGATATTATATCACTTACTGAGTGGGTTGATGTAAGTGCAACATATTGCGCTATAGGAGGTGAAAAATACATTTATATTAGTTCACAAGGATTACAAAAAGAGAAAGGGATTTTAACTATATTGTTTGATAGTGTTGGGGTGTATTCAACAAATATTTATATTAATAAACCCGTTTGTATTGATAGTATATTTTTTGAAACAGGTAAAGATAAACTAACAACAGATTCAAAAAATCAGTTAAATAAATTATTAGTAATTTTTAATGGGAATAAAATATTTAAAATAAAAATTAATGGGCATACAGATAATCAAGGTAGTTCCGATAAAAACATGCAACTGTCAATAAGTAGGGCTAAATCAGTAATGAATTATTTAATTTTAAAAGGAATTTCAAAATCACGTTTGCAATTTAAAGGTTATGGCAATAGTAAGCCAGTTTTTGATAATAACACCGAAGGTGGGCGTGCCAAAAACAGAAGAATAGAATTTGAGTTTATAAATTAAAAATTATACGCCTATTGCATTTGCTGCAACTAAAAGGTAGTGAGGCTACTCTTTTACTCTCTCGATTAAGCGCCTCGGAAGTTGCAAAATTATTATCATAATAAACTAAACGTTAATTTGTTAAATTTGCACTTTATGATGTTTTTATACAAGCTGGGTATTTATACGTTTGTGTTTGGTTTAAAATTAGCAGCGCTGTTTAAACCAAAAGCAAAATTATGGATTAATGGGCGCAAAAACTGGGAACAACAATTAATTAAAAACATAAATGAGTTAAATTTAATTGATGCTATTTGGTTTCATTGCGCATCGTTAGGTGAGTTTGAACAAGGTAGACCTGTTATCGAAAAAATAAAAAAACAATCTCCTCAACAAAAAATTGTACTTACTTTTTTTTCGCCATCGGGTTACGAGGTGCAAAAAAATTATCCACTTGCTAATTTAGTAATGTATTTGCCTGCCGATACGCTTTACAATTCGAAACAATTTTTAACCATTTTAAAACCAAAATTAGCCGTTTTTGTTAAGTACGAATTTTGGCTAAATTATTTATTTCAGTTAAAAAAACAAGCAACGCCAACCTATTTAATATCAACTGTTATAAAACCACATCAACTATTTTTTAAATGGTATGGTGGTATTTTTAAAAAAGGATTATTAAGCTACACTACTATTTTTACGCAAGATGTTTACTCGCTACGATTATTAAAACTATTAAAAATAAATAGCGGTGTGTTAGCTGGCGATACTCGTTTTGATAGAGTATTAGAAATTTGCTCGTCGCCTAAAAAAATAATCGAAATAGAAAATTTTACTAAAAATGCATTTGTAATTGTTGCTGGTAGCAGTTGGCCAAAAGATGAGGATTATTTAATTACGAGTTATCTTAATTTAAAAACGAAAAACGAGAATTTAAAATTAATTATTGCACCTCACGAAATTGATAAAAATAATATTGAGCGTTTAAAAAATTTACTTTCAAAAAATAATATTTCTTATCATTTATATTCGGATAATTTAACAGGGTACACACATAACGTTTTGGTATTAAATGCTATTGGTTTTTTATCTTCAGTTTATCAATACGGCACAGTGGCTGTAATTGGTGGCGGTTTTAACAATGGTATACATAATATATTAGAGCCAACGGTTTATGGTTTGCCTGTTTTATTTGGGCCAAATTATCAAAAATTTAACGAAGCGTATCAAATAATAGATTTAAAAGCAGGGTTTGTTTTTAATAATGAAAACGAGCTATCGCACCTGTTACATAACTTGATTATAAGCGAAACAGAACTTAAAGCGGCATCGCAATTAGCAAAAAATTATGTGCATAAAAACTCGGGGGCTACTGCAAAAATTATAGATGGGATGTTACCATATATAATTTAATGTTAAGTAAAAATTAATAATTAAATATAAAAACAAACGCGTTTGTTTTTACTTTTTAAAAGTAAATACTAGTCTAAAACCTACTGTTGGGTTACCAACAGTATTGTTTTTAAAATCGGCAATGGCATTTAATTTACAGCTTTTATAATCTGTATTCCAACTACCACCTTTGGTTACAATTTTATTTGTAGGCTTAAAGTTTTCATCTTGCATATAAACCATTTCGCTAACATTACCACTCATACAATATAAGCCATAATCGTTTGGATTAAACGAATAAACTGGTGCCGTTGTACTGCTGCCATCTAACATTAAACCAACAACCGTTGTGGCATTGTGGTATTTAATGTATGGGCAATTCATATTTAATTCTTCTCTAGATAATTGCGTATCAAAATTTGCTAAAAAACAATGTTTGGTGTTTTGAATGCTATCAAAGCCCCAAGGATACTGAGCATCCCTACCGCCTTTGGCAGCATATACCCATTCGGTAATTGTTGGTATTCGCAAATCGTTTAATAAAGGTTTATTTTTTAAGTTTAAATAATTATTTGTTTCGGTAGTTAACCAGTTACAAAACAACTCGGCTCCTTGCTTTGTAATATTTACAACAGGATAAAAATCGTATGCAGGATGCGAAAAATAATTGTCTTTATAACTCGTATAAGTAACTCCTTCGTTCACCTTATTCCATTCGGCTTGGTTTGGCTTTGCAATTAAAAATTCTTCTTTGCGATTATTAATTAATAAATCGAATAAAAAAGTACGGTACTCTACATTACTAACCTCGGCATACTGCATATTAAAACTAGCTACCGATACTTGTTTTGCATTATAATTAAATGTACCAGTTGGTACTGTTACGTATTTAGATTTTTGCAATGTTGCCAAGGCATTTATCATTCGTTTTTTTTGTTTTTGAGTTTCTTTAATTTCTTTTTGTGTTAGGGTTGGAAAAACATAAGATGTATCTGTTATTAATTTTAATGCTTGTGGCTGATTAATAGTTGACTGCTGCTTGTTTTGAGCAGACTCACTTAAATTGAAAATTGATTGATTATTACTAATAGTTGCGTTAAACGTTACCACTTCAATAACTGCCGATTGTTTTAAAATAACGCTATCGTACTTTCGTTTTTGCTCATTATGTTTTGTTTGGGCTATTGAAACTTGAATTTTTGGTATAAAATTTTCGGAATTTTTTTTAGTAACCGATTCTGCTTTTTTTGTTGGGATAATAGCTTTAGTTGATAAGTTTGAATTGTATTTAAACATTACAAAACCTGTTATTATTAATAGTGATGTAATAACAATTACTGTTAAATTTTTAATTATACTGTTTTTTAATTTTTGGCTAAATGGTATTGCATCGTTAACTAAATAATTACTTGCTATTGTTTGCATCATTTTTTCGTTTTGGAGATTATTAAAATCTAAATTTAAAAAGGATTGATTTAAGAGGCTATCAAACTCCTTACTTGAAATTTTATGTTGATTTGAGTTACGCATTTTGTGGTGTGTTAAGTAAGTGTAATTGATGATTTAAACTTTGGTGCAATTGTTTTTTTAAACGTGCGTAGTATACTTTTAATTGGTTTTCGGGCTTGTTTACAAATTCGGCAATTTTACTATACTCAATATTTTGGCCGCGCATTAATAATAGTATGCGTTGCCAATCGTCTAACTTTTGTAACTCGTTTTGCAGTAGTGTTAAGGGAGTGTTTTTTGTTGGCATTGTATTTAACTCGTTGTTTGTAAAATTATCGTGCAATTCAACTTCTCTGTTATTAGTTTCAAACGATTTATTATCTCTAAAATAATTTCGTAAAAAGTTAATGTGTGTTTTAAACACAAAACCCGATTGTTTGTGTTCGTTTTCAAACGTATAACCATCGCTTACCTCGGCCATTTTATAAATTGTTTTATAAACTATTGTCCAAGCATCATCCTCGTTAATAGTATAATTTTTACGGGTGTAGGAAAGTAATTTTTTTGCATAGTTTTGGTAAAACAGTAACACCTTTTTATTTTGCGAGTTAGTTAACTCGTTATATTTTTTATTTTCGATACCCATACCTAAGCTTTCTTATTTACTATAACACATATTGGTAACAATTATTATTTTGTATAATTAATTGTAGTAACTGCGTTAGGGATTAAACGGTTATCCTTTTAATGGCAAGGCTTTGTGCAAGGCATTAAAAGATAATAGTGAAAGCCCGACCCGAAGGGAAACGCCCAAATTAAACTAAATATAAATAGCAAAATAGTGTAATTAATACAATGCCAATCGCATCAAGCATTAAACCTACTCTAAACATATCTTTAATATTAATACGCTTTGTGCCAAAAACAATTGTGTTTGCGGCTGTTGCAACAGGTAACATAAACCCTAACGATGCGGCAAATGTTGCTGGTATCATTAACAATAAAGGTGGTAGGTTTAAATCTTTTTGCAGAGCTATCATAACAGGTATTGCCAACTGTATGCTAGCAATGTTTGATGCAAACTCGCTAATAATGGTTACGATGGTGCAAATACCTAAAATAATAAATACAATGTGCACACCTTTTAAGGCCGATAAACAATGTGCTAGCCAATTACTAAGCCCAGATACATCAAAACCATATGCTAATGCAAAGCCACTACCAAACATTAAAATAATATCGTACCGTATTTTTTTTGCATCGTCCCATTCGAGCAAAGCTTGACCATTATTTTTTTTACTTGGTATTATAAATAATAAAATTGCTGCGGCAATTGCAACCGTTGCATCGTCTACTAAATTTGAATTAGCAAATAAATGATTCCATCCTTTTATTGTAAAGGTTTCAAAGGGTATATCGGTTCGTGTAAACCAAAGTAGCATACAGCTTAAAAATAGTGCTGTAACCCATTTTTCTTCGTAGGTAAAATTACCTAAGTTGTTGTAATGATTTTTAAAATGTTGCGAATGTATATTGGTAATGCTTACTTTTTTATGTAAAAAATAAAAACGCAATACAAAAAAAGTACACATTAAAAAAAGTGCCGATAATGGGACGCCAATTGTTACCCATTTTAAAAAATTTAAATCGTTAAGTGTAGGGAAGGCTTCTTTGTAGGCTTTAAAAAAATACATGTTTGGCGGTGTGCCAACTGGGGTTGCCATACCGCCAATTGTTGCAGCAAAGGCCAAGCCTAATAAAACAGCGGCGGCAAAATTGTTTTTGCTTTTTGTACCTGTAATAAATTCGTCGGTTTCGTGTATAAGCGCTAATACAGCTCCAAACAACATCATTGTAGTGGCGGTGTTCGAAATCCAATTGCTAATTAAATAAGCCGATAACATAACCCCAAATAAAATATTTGCTGGCTTGGTACCAACTACCGATAATATTTTAAGTGCTATGCGTTTGTGTAAATTCCATTTTTCGATAGCAAAGGCCAGCATAAAACCTCCAATAAATAAAAAAATAATGCTATCGGTGTATTGTTGTGCTACTGCTTTTGTACTAGCAATGCCTAAAATTGGCATAACTAAAAATGGCACTAATGCGGTAACAGCTAAGCCAACCGCTTCGGTAAACCACCAAATACTCATCCAAATTGCTACGCCTGCCATTAAGGTAACCTTGGGGTTTGCGGCATCTAAATTTGTAAATAACCAAATGCATAGGGCTGCTAATGGGCCACTTGCAATTAATAAATATTTAATTGTGTTTTTTGACATATAAATGAGTTAAACAAATTTAAGATTTTAACTTTACCAAAAAATTAATTACAATGCGTATCGTATTTATGGGCACTCCTGAGTTTGCTGTGGCAAGTTTAGATATTTTAATAAAAAAAAACTATAACATTGTTGGCGTTGTAACCGTTGCCGATAAGCCAGCAGGGCGTGGGCAACAAGTGCAACAAAGTGCTGTTAAAAAATATGCGCTTGAGCACAATTTACATGTTTTGCAACCCGAAAAATTAAAAGATGAGCAGTTTATTAATGAATTAAAAAGCCTAAATGCCGATTTGCAAATAGTTGTAGCTTTTAGAATGTTACCCGAAGTTATTTGGAACATGCCACCACAAGGCACCTATAATTTACATGGTTCGTTGTTGCCAAAATACCGCGGAGCTGCTCCCATTAATTGGGCTATTATAAATGGTGAAACAGAAAGCGGCGTAACTACCTTTAAATTAAAACACGACATTGATACTGGTAATATTATGTTTCAGCATAAAGCACCAATTACAAACACTACTACTGCGGGCGAGTTGCACGATAGTTTAATGCAAGTTGGAGCTAATTTAATTTTAGAAACCGTTTCGGCAATTAAAAATAATAACATTGAGCTAAAACCTCAAAACGACGAGCAAAGCATACACGCACCAAAATTATTTAAAGAAACGTGTAAAATTAATTGGAATAATAGTACTCAAACTATTTACAACCTTATTCGTGGACTATCGCCCTACCCTACTGCTTTTACTGAGTTTAAAGATAAAAACGGCAACATAACAACAATAAAAATATTTTTTGGCGAGTGCCAAATTATGCCTACTGCCAACCAAAAACCAGGTAGTGTTGTAACAGATAATAAAACATATATTAATGTTTATTGTAACGATGGTTTACTAGCATTAACCGACATACAAGTTGCTGGTAAAAAAAGAATGCCTGTAGCCGATTTATTAAAAGGCTTTAAACTTGATGTTGATTTTTGTTTTTTATAGCACTTGATTACTTAGCATTTACAAATTATTTTAACATTAGTCTTGCCTATTCATGCTAATTCGAGAACAGATAAAAACCATTTCGACTTTGCTCGATGGGACAAATAGACTATAAAATACATGCTATTGGTATAATATAAAAATTAGTAACAATTAATTTTTTTTAATACATTGCTTAAATAATACAATTAATAATCACAAAAACTATTAATATGAATTTAAAAATGCGTTTAATTGTAATGAGTTTTTTACAATTTTTTGTTTGGGGCTCGTGGCTTATTACGGTTGGTAATTATTGGTTTGGCACACAGCAATGGAGTGGTGCCGAGTTTGGGGCTATTTTTTCTACCTTAGGTTTAGCATCTATTATTATGCCTGCAATTACAGGCATAATAGCCGATAGGTTTTTTAATGCCGAGCGCTTGTATGGTCTGTTACATATATTAAGCGGTTTGGCAATAGCCTATTTGCCTCAAGCGCAAAACCCTACCCAATTTTATTGGATAATGCTTGTTGCAATGTTATGTTACATGCCCACAATATCTTTATCAAACTCGGTAGCATACACCATTTTAAAAAGTAATAATTTTGATGTTATAAAAGTTTTTCCTCCAATACGTGTTTGGGGTACTGTTGGCTTTATTGTAGCCATGTGGATAACAAATTTAACAGGCAATAAAGCATCGGCTAACATGTTTTATATTTCGGCTATTGCATCAATTATATTAGGCCTGTATTCGTTTACGTTACCACAATGCCCACCCCAAAAATTAATAGATACAAATGCATCATTATCTGCGAAATTAGGATTAGATGCTTTTAAACTATTTGGAACTGGTAAAATGGCTATGTTTTTTATTTTTTCGATGTGCCTTGGGGCAGCCCTTCAATTAACAAATATGTATGGCGATACGTATTTATCTGAATTTGAAAAAAACCCTTTGTATGCCGATTCCTTTGTTGTTAAATACTCAACCATTATTATGTCTATTTCTCAAATTAGTGAAACACTTTTTATTTTAGCTATTCCATTTTTTTTAAAACGATTTGGCATTAAACAAGTTATGTTAATTAGCATGGTAGCTTGGGTATTGCGGTTTGGTTTATTTGCTTTTGGCAACCCCACCGATGGTTTATGGATGATTATTGCATCGTGCGTTGTTTATGGCATGGCGTTTGATTTTTTCAATATATCAGGTTCGTTGTTTGTTGAGTCTACAACCGATTCAAAAATGCGTTCATCTGCTCAGGGTTTATTTATGATGATGAGCAATGGCTTTGGCGCTATAATTGGCAGTTTAGGAAGTGGTTTTTTAATACAATCGTTTTATACTAATGCAGATAAAACACTTAAGTGGCAAGGCATTTGGACAACCTTTGCAATTTATGCAGCAATTATAGCTGTTTTGTTTGCTATATTTTTTAAACATAAGCATAACATAAAAGATGTTGAAAACATTAATCATTAAAATTTTGTAACTTTACTAATAATAATTCATCACTACTTAAAACCTAAACTTATGATTCACTTAAGCACAAAAAAAATCATCATCACTACAGATTTTTCCGAAACATCATTATTAGCAATTAAGCATGGTGCATTTTTAGCGCAGTACACAAAAGGTAGCGTTTTTTTAGTTCACATTATATCGCGCCATTGGGAACAATTTAATGTATTTACCCCTAACGTTACCCTCGAAAACATTGATAGCGCTGCACAACAAGTACAAATTAAGTTAGATGAATTAGCTACAGATATTAAAAAAGAATACAATATTGAGGTAACAACGATTGTAAACTCGGGCAACCCAACATCCGAAATTATAAAAATTGCAAAAGAAGTAGATGCAAATTTAATTGTGATGGGCACACACGGTTACACATCGTGGGAAGATTTAACTGTTGGTAGTAACGCCTTAAAAGTAATTACAAAAAGCCCTTGCCCTGTTATGACAATGAGCCAACGATCAACAAAATTAGGGTATAGCAAAATTATTTTACCTATTGATAATTCGGAACATACGCGCCATAAAGTAAACTACACAATTGAGTTAGCAAAACAATTTAGTGCCGAAATTTTTGCATTAGGTTTACTTGCTAGTGATGAAGAAAGCCGCAAGCCAGCAATGGAAGTTATTTTACATCAAATAGTTAATTTAGCTAAAGATAAAGGCGTTGTTTGCCACTCCGAACTTAAAACAGATGTTAAAAACAGAGCCGTATCAACAGTTTCGTATTGTGAAGTTGTAGGCGGAGAGCTAATAACAATTATGACTGATCAGGATGCCGAAATTAGTGGGTTCTTTTTAGGCCCATATTCGTTACAAGTTATTCATCACTCAAAAGTACCTGTAATAAGTATTAAACCACAAGAGCATCCCGAAAATGTAAGTTGGACAATGTTATCGGGAACTTAAACAAAACCTTATTGATAATTAATTTGTAAATAAAAGCCACACTAAAATTATTGTTCGAAAATTTTAGTGTGGCTTTTACAATAATTGTAACTTCATCATTATATCAGTTTGCTCGTCATCACCCAATTTAAAAATGTGTTTATTAAACTCAACAAAGCCATTTTTATTATAAAAATTAATTGCCCTTATGTTTTTTTCCCACACGCCAAGCCACAAATAATTTAATTTTGTTTTTTTTGCAATTTGTAAGGCATAATCAAATAATAACTGCCCCACCTTTTTGCCATAAAATTCTTTTAAAACATATATACGCTCAATTTCTAAAGAATTTTTATCGTTAATCTCTGTTTGTGCTAACTCGTAATTTAATTTAATGTAACCTATTACAGTGTTATTAACTGTTGCAAAATAAAACTCAGAGTTTACGTTATTTAACTCACTTGTTAGTATATCATTATTAAACTTTTCATTTAAATATTTTCGCATATTTTCTTCGGAATTATCTTCCGAAAAAGTTTCAAAAAAAGTTTGCTTACTAATGTGCTGCAAAATATTTATTTCGGTAAGATTAACTTTTTTAATTTTAACTGAATTCACTTTATTACTTAATTATTTTTGAACCTTAACTCGTATTCCCTCGCTATGGCTTGTAAAATCAGGAGCATACATACATTGTATTGTAGTAATACCATTACTAAAATTACCATAATGATTTACAATTAAAGGATACTCAAACACATAAGTACCTTTATTTAAATACGATATAAAAAAGTTTGTTGAAGCATCGCGCGTGCTTTCGTAGTAGCCTAAGCCATCTTGGAACTTGTATTGGCTAATTACATTAGTTGGCTCAAACCCCGATGCTCGCATATCTTTCATGTGTACATAGCTCATATCTCTATCAACTCTCAACTCAATTCGTACTTTTATTTTATCGCCTAATTTTAATTTTGTTAATGCGGTTATAGGTTCAATTACAATACCACTTGACGTGTTTTTTTGTAAAAACAATTGTTTATTTAATTTAATTGGTGTGCTGTGTGGGGTAATTTTATCGAGCTGTTCAAAATATTGCCAATACATGGCGCCATAACTTACGCCTGCATCACGTTTTTCTATTTTAATTTTTCCCATTGTTGCAGGTTGTATTTCATTTACATGCCAAGTTTTTTTAAAGTAGCCTGTGCCTGGTTCGGCATTTAAACTTTTATCATTTTTAGGGTCGAGTTTAATTGCACCAACTGTAATGTTAACATTAGGCTCGGTTGCTAGCCAATCTGTTCCTTTTAACAATAGCGCATAAACGGCGTCAGTAGTTGCCCTAGTAGTTGCCCATTGGTTAGTTTGTTTACTTTTAATAAGCCATGTTTTTAAATCGTCAACACTTTTTGTATCGTTAGTTATTTCATCAAAAGCTTCAATCATTAAAGCTTGCATTTCTATAGGCGCTTCGTACCAATAATAACCATAGTTTTCTTTCCAATACATTCCCATTTCTTCACTATTAATACTGTTTTCTTTTAGCGATTTAAGTATTGATAGTGGCGTTTTAACATCCTCATATCTGTGCAAGTTTAAGGCTATCATCCCTTGCATATAACGGCTATTTTGCAACCAATAAGTTTGCTGTTGTTTTTTATAATAGCCAAAATGTTCTTTATGTGCTGCTTGTATTTCAACATCTTTAAAATAACTACGAGCGTATAAATACTGAATAGCCATATTATCTAAATGGTTTTCTGTTTTATATTTTGGTGCATATTTTTTCATACGGTCGTATTGGTCTTTCATTCGTGCATCGCAATAAGCAATGGCGCGTGTTAGCATATTCCAAACGTCTTGGTTTTCACGCACTTTAATTACACCTAGTTTATCTAAATGGCCAAAGCCTGTTACAATATGTTGCGTTATGTACCAATCATCTGGCATGCCATCAAACCACATAAAGCCACCGTTACTTGTTTGTTTTTGCATTAATTTTTTTAAAGCATGTGTTTGCTCGTAACTCATTTTATTTAAATCAAACAATAAAGCAACTCGTTTTTTATTTTCGGTTTCATTTTTTGCTTGCAACACCCAGGGCGTTTCCTCTAGTATTGCCGATTTTAATTCTTGATTTTTTTCGAGGTTACTTAAAAATGCATCAGGGCTTGAGGTTTTCCAAGCATCAAAAATTGATTTAATTTTTGGTTTAGAGTTTACAACATAACTAGCTAAACTATTAGCATAGTAACGCGCAAAAGTTTGTTCGGCACACTCATATGGGTATTCCATTAAATAAGGTAAAGCTTGTATGGCATACCAGGCAGGATTTGCAGTAAACTCTAACGTATAACTATGGTTTTTTAAAGTTGTTGAGTTGTTATTTTGATTAATAAATTTTGTAAAACTAAACTCCTTAGTTTGGTTACTTCTTATTGGCATAGGCATACTTTCGGTAACTAACATGCGGTTAGTTAAAACAGGTATTGCTTGTTCTTCGCCATCGCTAAAATTACCAGCCTTAGCAATTACTTTATATTTAATGGCACTATAATTTTGTGGTATAACTAAGTTCCACTCCACAGGCGTACTCAGGCCTTTTTTAATTATAAAATTTTGTTGGGTTACTGATTTTACAATTTCAGTTGTAATTTCTTTTTCAGTTAACGCATCATAAAAACGAAGCTCGCTTGTGCCTGTTAAATCTTTATCTGATAGGTTTACAATTTTTGTGATAAAAGTAATGTTATCACCCTCTCTAAAAAAACGTGGTACATTGGGTTGTACCATTAATTCTTTTTGTGTAATAACTTCTTTTGTAAACTGTCCATATTTTAAATCTTTAGTATGCGCAAAGCCCATAACCTTCCATTTAGTTAAACTTTCGGGTACAGTAAACTTTATAACAATTTCGCCATTTGAATTAGTTTGTAGTTGAGGATAAAAAAATGCTGTTTCATTAAAATTACTTCGTGCTTTTACTGCGCCCAAATTATTAGAGGTTGAATTGATTGATGTTTTTTTATCTGTTGCAACATCTGCATCAACAGCATCTTCTTTAACAACTGGCGGTACAAAATTTAATTTTTCTTGTGCATTTTTAGATTGACCAGCACTCATTGCCATTATGCGTGGTGAAGCTTCACTTTTTTTAGTTTGCTGTATATCGGCTGTAGACATACTTGAATACTCTTCTCTAGTAACACTACCAACTGATTTTGAATCGGCATCAATTATAGGGTCGTTGTAATAATAATTATTAAACTGAAGTCCAAAATAATTTAACTCATCATAATTACGATAAGGTATGTTTTCATAATGTTGTGTTATGGTATTATATTCGGTTGAGTTAGTAGCTCGTCCGTTTGATGATGCCCAATTTAATTGTGAATAATAACTGTTATAAATATTAAAATACCAACTGTTTGCTTTAAACGCATCTAACGAGGCATCGTACATGCTAGCAACCATTTCGGCAGCAGCTTTTTCACCTTTTTTATCTTTTAAAATTAATTTCCACTCTTCGGCTTGCCCTGGCAATAATTTATTGCGAAAAGTTTCAAAGTTTATATCTAATTCTTTATTGGTATAAGGTACTGTTACAACTGTTGTGTGATTATAAAATCTGTTATTTTTAATAAACGATTGGTGTACCGAAAAATTTCCGCGATGTTTTTCTTCAACCAACACCTCATTTTTTATCATAGATGTTACGCCTAATTTAGTAGTTGTAATTTGACCTTGGTGCTCAACCTCAAATAAATAATTAACAGAACCATAACCCGAAGCGTAAACAAAATTAAATAATTCGGTTGGCTCTAAGGTAGTTTTTGGGCTGTAAAACCAATCAGGTTTAATTTCGGGTAATTCGCTTTTTAAGGTATTAATAAGGCTTACATAGCTAACCGATTTTATTTCTTCACCAAATTTATCTTTACAAATTGCTTCAATTAAATAAACGCCTGCTTTTAAATTTTTTAAATCAGCAGTTAAATCATATTCTGTTTTTGTGCCTGTATCAAATTGTTTATCAAATAATTTAACATCTCGTTCCCATTTGTATTTGTTTGTTTCATCAGCATAC
>JAYSUQ010000013.1:0-6697 GCA_043718985.1 Bacteroidota bacterium
AAAATACCGTTGAGCAAGGTCGTCTCAGCTCTTCTGAAATACTTAACAGCACCCGCGAAAAAATCATTAACCGCTTAAAAAAAGATGGTAGTCCAGAAGGTGGTAGTGATGGAATGGATGCCAGTCTAATTTGTTTTGACTTTGCTAACGCAAAACTTATGTATTCGGCAGCCAATAATCCTGTTTGGGTTGTTAGAAATAATGAATTGAATGTATTGCTTCCAGATAAAATGTCTATCGGAAAACATGAAAAAGATAATATTCCATTCAGACAAAGTGAATTTAAATTTCTCAAGGGCGATATGATTTATGCCTTGACTGACGGTATGCCTGATCAGTTTGGTGGGCCAAAAGGAAAAAAATTTATGTATAAAGCAATGAAGGAATTGCTTATCGAAATTTCTAACGAAAATATGGAATTTCAAAAGCAGAAATTGGAAATTGCTTTTAATAACTGGAAGGGCTTAAATGAACAGGTTGACGATGTTTGCATTGTAGGCGTTAGAATGTAAATTAATATGTTTTCAGAAATCATTAACACTAAATCGGCTCTAAAAATTAAATATTATTTAGTACAATAGGCTTTCTAAAAAAAGTTAGTGTTTTATTTAAACTTGTAATGTGAAAATAGTAATAATTTCAAATTGACATAACATAAATAACGAGCCTATAAATTTGAAACAGTCTATCTTAGGGCAGGAATAATTGCAACCACACTAGGTTAGGACAAAGATGTATTGGCAATTTTCCAAATTGCAACGGGTGGCACTCGATTTCGGTTAGACATATTTGAGGTTAGTAAACATTTGGTTTCATTGGTACTTTTCTCACTAAATGTGGCTGGCAACTTATAACACACGCTTTATTCAATTTGGGTGGAAGTATAAGGCATTTGCAAAACTTGTCCCTTTGGGAAATTTATTTATTTTTCTTTGCAAATGGCAAACAACAGTTATCTTTGTAGCAACATTTCGGCAGACAAATGTTTCAAAACCGCACTTCTTTTAGCTCCAAAACGTTACTATCTAATAAAACGTTATTAATAGAATTGTGCAGAGGCATAAGTCATTAAGTAAAATGGTCATCATAATTAAATGACGACCATTTTACTCTTTATTTTAACAGCATCAAGTTATTTCTTTTTTATTGCTCTCTAGCAGAGCCTATTCTGTTTAAGTTGACACAATAAAGATAAATGAGCAGGAGTTTTTATTTACAAAACCACAAAATAAATTACGACATAAATGCCAGTTACGTCTAAAAATTAAAGTTTAATTAATTTTTTACAAAATTGATTATCATTTGCTTTTATTTTTATCCAATACATACCTTTTGCTAAACCTAATTGAGTTGCATCAACTGTTTTAGTGTAAGTGCCTTTACTTTCTTTACTTGTTTGTGTTTCAATTTCTCTGCCAACAGCATCAATCAATATCATTGTAACCGTAGCATCATTTTGCAAATCTATCGATACTACAAATGTTTGGTTAAACGGGTTAGGATAAATACTTACTAAGTTACTTTCGGTAAATTGATTAACGCCTGTTGCAATAGTTATAGATTGGCCATTAGTACTTAAAATATTACTAAATAAACCAGCGCCGTTTTCGGCCTTCACGTTAAAATAATATTTGGTACCAGCAACTAGTGTTAAGCCGTGAGGTGTAACTGTGGTATCGCCCCAAGCACTTGTCCAAGTTAAAGTATTTGTTGCGCCAACACTTGTGCCAATAGAATACCAATAACGAGCAATTGCCGAGTGCGAATCTTGTGATGAATTCCAATTTGCCGATAACGAATCGGTTGTGGTAACAACATTAATATCTGCTGCTTTACCATCGCGAATAGATGCAATGTTTGAAGGAGCTGTCCAATCAATGTTTTCATTTTGAATATCAATTGCTGATAAATTACCTGCTGCATCATTTACAATAGAGCGCACTTCGCACGCATATTGTGTAGGATTTGTATTTTGGTATCTTGCATCAAAACCATTACCCGCACCTGTAGTAACGGTTAATGTGGTTGATGAATTGCGAGATCGGTAAACTTTAATTTCATCTAAACTCCATTTGCAATTCCCGCTTCTAAAAGATATAAAGTTACCAATAGTATGTGGGGTTGCATCCGTCCACGTTGCGGCTAATTTATTGTCTTTATAAACAGATATTTTACCTGTAATTCTATCAAAAATAACTTTAAAATCGTACCATTGATTTGCAACTAATGCTACGTTTGACGAATCGGCCATTAAGGAAAACACATTATTATTTGTTTTATAAATTTGAATTTTTGGCGCATCTAATCTAAAATAAACAAAGTATGAATTATATCTGTTAGATGAATCGGGTCTATCTACAAAAAAATGTAAGCCAGCCCTGCGATTTGTACCTGTGCCATCTATTTTGCCTTTAAAGTGGTATAAATATCTGTTAGATAATGTTTGAGTTAATGCTGCATAAATATTTGTGTTTGCCGATGCAGGCACACTTACTTCATCTGTTTGTTCTAAAGCATTATTTGCTATGCCCCAAGTGCCTGTTTTTTGAGTCCAATCGGTATGTATTGCTGTATTAAAATTATCCGAAAAAAAGCCTCGTGTATAATTTCCTCGCCACTCTGAGCCATCAAAATCAATTACTTGATAATAACTTTTTTCAACTGCAATGTTATCTGCATCAGTAAATGTAGATGTAAAGTTTGTTGTTTTCCAGCCTGTTGATGTTGCAATTTGTGTTGTTGGTATAATAACATCGGCAGTAGTTGTTGTAGTTGTAGTGGCATTAGTTGTGTAGGTAGCTGCCCAACCTGATAAATTTGTAGCGCAATCGCTTCTAAATTCAAATAATAAGCTATTACCTGTAGAGCTAATGCTACCAGGTGATACGGTACTAGTATATTTACCAATTAATGGTGAGTTTACAGAGTTACCATCATAAATAAATAAGTAATCAAATTTATTTTCGACATTAAAACTTGTAAAATTCATTGATATTTGTGAAGCTCCAGTTGGTTTAAATAACCATAATTTACGTTCATCATCTGCATAATTAGCAGTCGAATTTCCAGTATCAAAAAAGTTGCCCGATACGGCAGTAATAGTAGTCGTAACTGGTGCATTGTTTAATAATTTATAAAATTTTTCCCAATTCCAGTAAGGACCAGGGTCGTTGTGTGTTTGGTTAGGGAACATTTGATGACCTTTAATTTTAACACAAGTACCTTGTCCACATTGTTGAGTTGTACCTGAGCAACCGGGCCCAAAATAACAACGTAAAGGATTTATGCCATAACCGGTACACATATCTCGTACTAAATCGGCACTACTCGTTAGCATTGCCGTGGTGTACCAAGTTGCTACATTATTGTAACCTTCGTGCTCAATACCTAATGTGTATGGATTTTCTGACCCAATGTGCCACGCTTTATCACTTTCATAAACCATTTGTGTTACTTGCCCATCAGAACTTCTGATAACATAATGAGCCGAGGCACTTGCACTACAGTTTTTAAACCACGAAATGCACCCAGCATACGAGCCCTCAACATCGTGTATTGCAACCATGCTAATTGCTGTGCCAGCACGCGAGCTATAGTTGCAGGTTGTTGGGTTCCATAAAGCAGCTGGGTAATCGGGCGATAAAACATTTAGCAAACCTGATGTTTTATAAGTTGCACCATTTGCAGATGAAATAGATGTTGGAGATATAATTACACGTGATGCACTTAGTGTGTTATAATTTTCGCCAAAAAACTTTTTTAAATTAATTTGGTAATCTGGAAAACCATAAAAATCTTGAAAATCGCCTAATGATAAAAACCAATATAATTGATATAAATGTGCATTCATAGCAAAATCGTTTTGCAAATCGTTTACTAATGGTAATTCGCTTAGTGTAATAAATATGTTTTTATAATCTTCTAACTTATTTCCATTAATAGCCAGTTGTTGTTGTAATGTTGCAAAGGCTTTTGCATATGCTAAAATGTTTTTTTCAGGATCGCTTTTAATATCATCAATTGAGTAGCCTGATAATTGTGAAACGGTAATTAAATTATTTCTAAAATAACCTTTACCATCTTGGGTTAAGCCCATTACACCAAGTGCTTGTGGGTAGCCAATACAACTTGGTTCTTGCTCGTTGGTTAAATTAGCAAAACGAGTTTGAGTAAATGCAACAGCCTCTAAAACTCCTTTAGGTAATAGGGGGTTTAAACTGTAAGCTTTTCGAAACGATGATTCGTATTTATTTGTTATTAATAATTCGTTTACAGATACTGCAAAACTTTGTAATGTAAAAATACTGGCTATTAAAAGTATTAGTTTTTTCATTGGCATTTTTTTAGTTATATCTATCTAATATATAGCTAATAGAATGGAATAAAAAGTTAAAAAAACGCTAAACTGTTTTAGAATTTATGATATTATGAAAATTCGAGCATTTTAGCATAAACACCATCTACTTTTTCAATTAAATCTTTTGTTAAACCCTGTTCGGTTATTTGGCCTTTATTTAAAACAATAATTTTATGAGCGTGATGTATGGTTGATAATCGATGGGCTATTATAATGGATGTTCTATTTTTAGCGAGTTCGATACTTGCTTTTTGTATTAATTTTTCTGTTTCTAAATCAATAGATGAAGTTGCTTCATCTAAAATAAAAATTGGTGGGTTGTATACATAAGCTCTAACAAAGGCTATTAATTGCCTTTGCCCTGCGGATAGCATTGCACCACCCTCTTTAACATTATAATGATAGCCATTTGGTAATTGTGAAATAAACAAATGAATACCAATTTTTTTTGCAGCAGCTATAACATCATTTTCTGTTATAGATGAATTGTGAAGCGTTATGTTATTTAAAATTGTATCGTTAAATAAAAACACATCTTGTAAAACCACACCTATAGATTGCCTTAATTCGTCTAATTTATAATTAGCCACATCTAAATCATCAATTAATAAATTGCCTTTATTTATGGTGTAAAACCTACTTAATAAATTAATAATACTTGATTTGCCAGCGCCAGTTGCGCCAATAATAGCAACAGTTTGCCCCGCATTAATTATAAATGATATATTTTTTAGCACATAGTTTTCATCTTTGTAGGCAAACCAAACATTTTTAAATTCAACTTTTCCGTTTATTTTTTTTGCCGACGCGGTTCCGTTATCACTAATAACCTCATCTGTATCAATAATTTTAAAAACTCTTTCGCTTGCCACAACGCCCATTTGCAATGTATTTAAACGATCGGCTAACATACGTATTGGTTTAAATACCATGTTTATCATCATTATAAAAAAAGTTACATCGCCCAATTGTAAATTAAAAGTATTTGCGTTAATGCCTGCAAACCATATAAACAATGCAATAGATACTGCCGATAAAATTTCGACAACTGGAAAAAATACAGAGTAATACCAAATAGATTTAATGTTTGCTACCTTGTGTTGATTGTTTATTTCTTTAAATTTTTGGTATTCTATTTTTTCGCGATTAAATAGTTGCACAATTCGCATACCTGTTATGTGCTCGTTAGTAAACGTATTTAATGCCGATACTGCATTGCGCACATCGTTAAATGTTTTTTTTACACCATTTTTAAATAAATTGGTAGCTATTAATAATAACGGTATGGTGCTTAGGGTAACTAATGCAACTGCCCAATTTTTTAATAACATAGCAGTTATAAAAATAAGTAGCATTAAAATATCACCACAAATAACAATAAATCCTTGCGAAAACACATCACTTAAACTTTCAATATCGCTTACTGCCCGTGTAACTAATGTACCTACAGGTGTATTATCAAAGTAGGTGTTTTTTAATTTTAAAATGTGGGCGTAAACTTGTAAACGCAAATCTTTAACAATATTTTGACCTAATAAATTTGTTATGTAAATATTGGTAAACTGTAAAATGGCCTCAACTAATAAAACTACAATTAATAACAAGCCCATTTTATTTATATAGGCTAATTTTAAACTTGGTATTAAGTAGTTTACATCACTCGGGTTTACAATGCCTACGCAATTTAAAATTTTATTAATAAGCAATGGCCTAACTATTGCTAAAGATGATAGCGCAAGTGTTAAAAAAATAGCCAATGCAAATATTTTTTTATATGGCTTACTGTACCATAAAATACGTTTAAATAATGTGAAGCTAAATTTTGATGATTGTTTTTTAGAGTTCACGAAAAATAGTTTTAGGATATTTAATATCAGTTAAGTATAAGGCGTGCCCAGGTGCCGATGTGCCGGCAGAAGATCGATTTTTGTTTTCAATAATGTTTTTAAAATCTTGTAAGGTTATTTTACGTTTGCCAACCTCAAGCAAAGTACCAACAATAGCTCGCACCATATTTCGTAAAAATCGATTTGCTGTTATTTTAAAAACATATTCATCATCATTTATTTGTATAAATTGTGCAAATGTTACATCGCAATTGTTTGTAAATGTTTGAGTGTTTACTTTACTAAAGCTAGTAAAATCTGTTACCGATAATAAATAATTAGCAGCTTCATTCATCAAATCAAAATTTATATCGCCAAAGGCATATAACGAATTATTAAACGAAAACGGATTTTTTAAACGGTTTATATAATATTCGTAAGTACGCCACTGGGCATCAAATCGGGCGCTGGCATTATCGGTAACTAAATAAATGTTTTTAATTGCAATTTGTTT
>JAYSUQ010000121.1:0-4572 GCA_043718985.1 Bacteroidota bacterium
CTTAACATTACTGTAATATTCTAAACCTTTAATTTCAAAGTTATCGTTAATACCATCTCCGTTTGGCGAAAATGCATTTGGCACAACTAGCCCCGTAAATTCAAATTTAACGTTATCAATTGTATTTGGGCAAACACCATTAGTTATAACCCAACTAAAAATATTTTCGCCAATATTTAAATTAGTGATTGCTGTGTAGGGATTATTACTGTTTTCGATATTACCAAAACCCGATATTAAGCTGCACGTTGCAAGGCCTATTAATGGTGTGTTTGCATTTAGTGTTGCTGCAGGCACTGTTAAAACTAAATCACTTCCTGCAAGTGATGGTGTAGGCATTAAATCAACTAATAAATTTACTGTATCAGATTTTGAAATACATACACCGTTAGTTGAAGTCCAGATATAGGTATTTAAACCTGAACTTATATTTTGTAAAGTAGTTGTTGGACTTGTTGTTGATAGAATTGTTGAGTTACCTAATATTTGCACCCAATTTGCCGTCCCATTTGTTATTGCATTAGCATTTAACTGATAAGTGGGTTGATTTTCGCAAATTGTATCATCTTTTCCAGCAAATGAGTTTGATGGTAATACATCAATAGTTATCGTTACATCAGAAAATGCAGAGTCGCACGGTGATGATTTAACTAACCAACGCAATGTATTAACACCTGGCAGTAAATTAGATACGCTCGTTGTTTCCGAATTTAAATTTGCAAATGTTGCTTGTCCATTTATAACTATCCAAGTACCAAGCATACCTGCATTAACTACATTTGCATTTAAGTTAATTGATAATTGATTTTGGCAATGTGTTTGGTTTATACCTGCGTTAGATGTTGGAGTATTAGATTTAACATCTACAATAAAACTTGCAGTGTCTTTATTTCCGTGGTTATCAGTAACCTGATATGTGATTTGATTTAAACCAAAATTAAAATTAGTCCCGCTCGCATCATTAACACCTGCGCTTATTGTAGCTCCAGTAATGGTATAATTAACCGCAGCAACAGTGCAGTTATCGCTAATTAAAACAGGTGCAATTGAATTAACAATTGCGCCGCAATTACTTAACGAATTATAAACAACAATACTATTTGGTGCTGTAATTATTGGCTTTATGCTATCATTTACTGTTACCGTTTGAATACAATTAGCTGTTAATCCAGCTGCATCTGTAACAATCCAAACTACAGTTGAATTACCTGATGGATAAATTAAAGGGGCATTATTTGCTATATTAAAAACCGAGCAATTATCAGTAGTTACGGGCATATTTAATACAACGCCAGATGCTGAACAAACTGTTGCATCGGCAAAAACTGATACATTTTGTCCGCAAGTTATTTGAGGCGCAATATTATCTATAACTGTTACTGTTTGTGTTGTAGTAGTTGTTAATCCCGAGCCGTCGGCTACAGTCCAAGTAACAACAGTTATGCCTACGCTATAAGTTGTAGGTGCATTGTTTAAAACACTTACAACACTACAATTATCTAATGTAATGGCGTTACCTAAAATTACATTTGTAGCAACGCAGCTATTTGAATTGGTAAATGCAGTTATGTTTACTGGTGCAAATATTGTTGGTAATATACTATCAATTACAGTTACCGTTTGTGATGCAGTTGTTTGCAAACCTCCTGCATCGGTAACCATCCAAGTTACAACTGTTGTACCCAAACTATAAGTTGTAGGCGCATCATTTAAAACACTTGCTACTGTACAATTATCATTTGTTGTAGGAATCCCTAACGATACATTTGTTGTTGTACATTGTGCTATATCTGTGTAAACAGTAATTGTTGGTGTATTAATTAAAATAGTAGGCTGTAAATTATCAATTACTGTTATTGTTTGGTTACTTGTTGCTGTTAATCCAGCTCCGTCAGTAACTGTCCACGTAACAACAGTATTGCCTAAAGGATAAATTGTTAACGAATTATTTACAACGCTTGCAACACTACAATTATCACTAGTTGTTGGTGTTCCTAAAACAACTACTGAATTTGTACACGATCCTAAATCACTATTTATTGTAAAGCTAGTAGGGGCAATAATTGTAGGGTTAATGTTATCTTTAATAGTTACAGTTTGTGTTGTAGTAGCAGATAATCCAGAGCCATCAGTAACTGTCCACGTTACAACTGTAGTGCCTAAACTATAAGTTGTAGGCGCATTATTTAATATACTTGCAACACTACAATTATCCGACGTAATTGCGTTACCCAAACTTACATTTGTAGCAACACAACTATTTGCATCAGTAAATGCGGTTATATTTAAAGGAGCAAATAGTGTTGGTAAAACGCTATCAATTACAGTTATAGTTTGTGATGCAGTTGCTTGTAAGCCTGCGCCATCTATAACTGTCCACGTTATAACGGTTGCACCTAAACTATATGTTGTTGGTGCATTGTTTATTACACTTGCTACCGTGCAATTATCACTTGTTGTTGGTGTTCCTAAAATTACATTTGATGTTGTGCATTGTGCTAAATCTGTGTAAACAGTAACCGTAGGCGTATTTATTAAAATAGTTGGCAATAAATTATCAATTACAGTTATTGTTTGGTTGCTTGTTGATGTTAGTCCTGAGCCATCGGTAACTGTCCATGTAACAACGGTATTACCTAAAGGATAAATTGGTAACGAATTATTGGCAATGCTTGCAACACTACAATTATCGCCAGTAGTTGGTGTACCAAGTGCTACTAAAGAATTTGAACACGTTCCTAAATCAGTATTTACTGTAAAGTTAATAGGAGCTATAATTGAAGGGTTTATGTTATCAATAACAGTAACAGTTTGTGTGTTTATTGAGTTATTTCCACTGCCATCAGTAACTGTCCAAGTAACTACAGTATTGCCCAAAGGGTAAATCGTTAACGAATTATTTACTACACTTGCAACGCTACAATTATCGCCAGTAGTTGGTGTACCTAATGCAACCAAAGATTTGGTACAAGCACTTACATCAGTAGTAACTGTAACGTTAGGTGCAACAATTATTGTGGGATTAATAACATCTACTACTGTTACCGTTTGAGTTTTTAGTGTTTTTAACCCCACACCATCAGTAACTGTCCAGGTTACAATTGTGTTGCCCAATGGATAAATCGTTAACGAATTATTTGCAATGCTTGTAGCACTGCAATTATCGCCAGTTGTAGGTGTACCCAATGCCACTAACGATTTAGTACAAACGCCTGCATTAGTAGTTACAGTAACATTTGCAGGCACGGTTAATGTTGGCGCAATGTTATCAATAATTGTTATTGTTTGGTTACTTGTTGCTGTTAAACCCGTATTATCAGTAACTGTCCACGTTATAACGGTTATACCTTTAGGAAAAGGATTTGGTTTGTTATTTACAACACTTGCCACACCACAATTATCGGCAGTTGTAGGCGTACCAATTACTATGTTTGAATTGGTACAAACGCCAGCATTAGTAGTACCTACAACATTTACTGGACTAGTAATAGTAGGCGGCGTATTATCTTTTACTGTTACTGTAAAAATACAATTGGCATTTAAGCCAGCTACATCAGTTGCTGTGTAAGTTACAACAGTATTACCTATCGAAAAAAATGAGCCGCTTGAATTACCACCAGTTTGATTAATTGTTACTCCACTACAATTATCGTTAGCGGTAGGTGTAACCCAAGTTGCAACACCCGAACAAAAACCTGGGTTATTATTTATTGTAAAACTACCAGGGCAACCAATAATAGTTGGCGCAATATTATCTTTAACCGTAATTGTAAAACTGCAAGCGGTAGCATTGTTACCAGCTGCATCGGTGGCGGTATAAGTAATAATTGTAATTCCTTTAGAAAATGCGCTACCGCTAACCGAACCTGTACTTAAACCTATTACCGAACCTGTGCAATTATCTGTTATTGTTGGTGTTACCCAAGTTGCAGTGCCTGTGCACAAACCAGCTGTAACATTTACTGTTTGGCTTATTGGGCAACTAATAATAGTTGGTACTATGTTATCTTTAACTGTAATTGTAAAACTGCAAGTGGTAGCATTGTTACCAGCTGCATCGGTGGCGGTATAAGTAATAATTGTAGTTCCTTTAGAAAATGCGCTACCGCTAACCGATCCTGTACTTAAACCTATTACCGAACCTGTGCAATTATCTGTTACTGTTGGGGTTACCCAAGTTGCAGTGCCTGTGCACAAACCAGCTGTAACATTTACTGTTTGGCTTATTGGGCAACTAATAATAGTTGGTACTATATTATCTTTAACTGTAATTGTAAAACTACAAGCAGTTGCATTATTACCTACTGCATCGGTGGCGGTATAGGTAATAATTGTAGTTCCTTTAGAAAATGCGCTACCGCTAACCGAACCTGTACTTAAACCTATTACCGAGCCCGTACAATTATCTGTTACTGTTGGTGTTACCCAAGTTGCAGTGCCTGTACACAAACCAGCTGTAACATTTACTGTTTGGCTTATAGGGCAACCAATAATTGTTGGAATTATATTATCTAAAACTGTAATTGTAAAAACACATGTTGCGGTTAAACCTCCAGTATCTGTAACCGTATA
>JAYSUQ010000122.1:0-13472 GCA_043718985.1 Bacteroidota bacterium
TAACCACCAAAACAGCTAATGAACTTAAAATCTTCGCCAGCAAAATCAATGGTCAATTTGCATCGGAATCAGGTGGTCAATTTAATCGGAATATGCAGCTAAATCGGGTTCAAAAATTTGAAGATTCTTATGCAAAAAGCAAAAGAATTGTAATTTATGATTTTATTGATAAACCAACATATAAACCTGTGAACGAAATTCCTGAACCCGAAATAAAATCTGAACTAAAAAGAATTTTAAACCTGCTTGGTTAAAAAGGAGTTGGTATAGATACCATCTGTAAGGTAGATGATAGAGAATTGTACCGTTTTATTACAGAAGAGTTATTTTTTGAAGAAACAGACGATATGATGATTGAAGGAATGACACATAATTTTATTTATGAAGAGTTTCATCCTAATCATGAACATGACATTAAAGCACACTGTCAAGAATTTATAAATGGACTTTTAAATAAAAAGATAAATCTAAATCCACTATTCTGCCCTTAAGTTAAACTAATTGTCATTTTTTTTACAATTAGTTTAACTAATTTTTATCAGCAATGTAGATAGCCGCAATACCAAAACTTAATTTTTTAAACGTTGCATTTGTATAACCAACGCTGTTTAAAATATCAACAAAACGTTCGTTATCAGGAAAAGCCTTTACCGATTCGGGAAGGTAACTGTATGCACGTGTATCTTTAGAAAACAATTTGCCAATAGTTGGTGTAATAAATTTAAAATAAAAATGATACAATTGCTTAATAGGAAAATTACGTGGGTACGAAAACTCAAGCACGCATAATTGCCCACCTGGCTTTAGCATACGCTGCATGTTAACCAAGCCTTTTTCTAAGTTTTCGAAATTACGAACTCCAAAACCAACTACAATTGCATCAATCGAATTGGCTGACAAATCGCATGTTTCGGCGTCGCCATATTGTAATGTTATTTTTTTATCTAAACTTAATTTAACTAATTTTTCTCTACCAAATTTCATCATGCCCTCACTAATATCTATACCAATAGTTGTTGTTGGGTTTAGTGTATTGCAAGCAATTGCAAAATCGCCTGTGCCAGTAGCAACATCTAAAATTACTTTTGGGTTTTTAGTTGCAATTAATTTAACGCATTTTTTTCGCCAAATTTTATGTATGCCTAACGATAATAGGGAGTTTAAAAAATCATATCTAAATGCAATGTTATCAAACATTTTAGCAACTTGCTCTTTTTTAGAATCGGTATTGTTATAGGGTGTAACTGTTTTCATTATAGTGTTTTAAAAAATGTTACAAATTAATGTAGGTAATTAATGTTTGTAATTACTAATGGACAAAAGTTTGTAATAATTTTAATTAGCTTACAAAATCTAATTTTAATGCTTCTTCTAATAATAATTCTTTTTTTATGGGCACAACTCCTATTTTTTCGCAAACTAAGCCACCAGCCAAATTTGCAATAGATGCCATAACAACTGGATGAACATGTAAGGCTGTTAACAAAGCGGCTGCACTAATAACGGTATCTCCTGCCCCACTCACATCGGCAATGCTACGTATGTGAGCCGGTACGTGCTCTTTAACTGATCGAGAGTTTGTAACAACTCCTTTTTCTGCTAAGGTTACAAATACAGTGTCAATTTTTTGTTTAACTCTAAAACTGCTAATTGCACGTTGTAGTTCGTTTATGTTTTCACCATTTATATCTAACTTTAAGCCTTCGCGCAACTCTTTTAAATTTGGTTTAAATAAAGTAACACCTTTGTAGTTATTAAAGTTTTTCTTTTTAGGGTCAACACAAGTTGGTATGCCTTTATTTTTGGCTAACTCAACAACTTTACTAATTAATTTAGGAGTAATTAAGCCTTTGTTATAATCTTCAAATAAAATAACATCAATTTTATCGTGTTGTATAATGTATGATATTAGTGTGATTAACTGTTGTGTTTCTGCTGGTAAAATATCTTCTTCAATCTCTTCATCAATTCGTAATAACTGATGGTTATTACCTATTACCCTAGTTTTTTGGGTAGTAATTCTTGTACGTGATTTTAAAATTCCTTTTTGTGATAGTTTTTGTTGTTTTAATAAATCTAAAAAAGTTTGGCCTTCGTAATCTATTCCAATTACCGAACATAAAATTGGGTTAGCGCCCAAAGCTTGTATGTTAAGCGCTACATTTGCAGCGCCGCCTAAACGTTTTTCTTTTTTATTTACCGATATAATTGGTACTGGTGCCTCGGGCGATATACGGTTTACTTTGCCCCACATATAACTATCTATCATTACGTCGCCAATTATTAATACATTTAAATTATTAAACGATTTAAATAATTCACGAATGTGTTCTTTTTTTATTGCTAATTTTTTCATTTATAATATTTAATCTTAAAAATAAACTCCGTTTAACTGCAAACCGTTAGCTATTAAAACTATTGGTAAAGCGTGATGATTATATTAGTTTATCTACGGCTTCTTTAATTCGTTTGCAAGCTTCAATTAATTTATCTTCTGATGTGGCGTAACTAAACCGAATATAACTATCATCTCCAAAAGCAGCGCCAGGTACTAAAGCAACAAAAGCAACATCTAATAAATACATTGATAAATCGGTAGCGTTATTAATAGTAAAACCATTATACGATTTGCCAAATAAGGCCGATACTTCGGGGTAAACATAAAATGCACCCTGTGGCACATTGGTTTTAAAACCTTTAATATCTTTCATTAAATTTAAAACTAAGTCTCTTCGTTTTAAAAAAGCATCGCGCATATAAAATGTATCGCTAGCAGGTAATTCCATAGCAGCATGCATCGCTTTTTGAGTAATACTGCAAGTGCCAGATGTAAACTGACCCTGCATTTTATCGCAAGCTTGGGCAATCCATTTTGGTGCTGCCATAATACCTCCCCTCCAACCCGTCATTGCAAAACCTTTACTAACACCGTTAATTGTTATTACACGCTCTTTAATGTCATCAAACTGAGCCATACTTTGGTGCCCACCAACAAAGTTAATGTGTTCGTATATTTCATCGCTAAGTATGTATAATTCATCATGCTGTTTAACAACATCTGCAATTGCCCTAAGCTCTGTTTTACTATACACACTGCCTGTTGGGTTACAGGGTGTGCTAAACATCATCATTCGAGTTTTGGGTGTAATGTGGGCTTTTAATTCGTCGGCCGTAATTTTAAAATCGTTTTCAATTGTTGTATCAATAATAATTGGTACGCCACCTGCAAGTTTTAAAATTTCTAAATAACTTACCCAAAATGGTGCTGGTATAATAACTTCGTCGCCTGGGTTAATTAAACACAAAACTGCGTTTGCTATGCTTTGTTTTGCACCAGTAGATACAACAATATCATCGGCAGTATAATCTAAACCGTTATCTCTTTTAAATTTATGCGCAATTGCTTGGCGTAACTCAACATAACCGCTAACGTGTGTATAATAACTAAAGTTATCATCAATAGCTTTATGTGCGGCTTGCTTAACCACATCGGGCGTTGCAAAATCGGGTTCACCTAAACTTAAACTAATTATATCTATACCTTGCGCTTTTAACTCGCGGCTTTTGCGTGCCATTGCAATAGTTTGCGATTCGGAAATTAAATTTATTCTATCAGATAAATGTGCCATATATATGTTATTTAATGCTTAACAAATCTAATAATATCTCACTCAAAACAAATTAATTTTCACTTAATTTTAATGTGGTTAATGTTGTAAAGTTTTATTTGAATTTGACTATAAATTGTCTAATTTTCAAACTAAAATTTGATTTACTAATTACCTTTTTACTTAATAAATTTAAAATAAAAATGAATTATTGGCTTATAAAATCAGAACCTTTTAAATACAGTTGGGATCAGTTTAAAAAAGATAAAAAAGCAAGTTGGGATGGCGTGCGTAACTATGGCGCTCGAAATAATTTACGAGCTATGAAAAAAGGCGATTTAGCCTTGTTTTATCATAGTAACGAAGGTGTTTGTGTTGTAGGTATAGCAAAGGTTGTAAAAGAAAGCTATCAGGATCCTACTACCGAAGAAACTGCTTGGTTAGCTGTTGATTTTGCGCCATTTAAAGCGTTAAAAACTCCCGTAACTTTAGCTCAAATAAAAACTGATGCTTTTTTAAAAGATATGCAATTAGTAAAACTATCGCGCTTATCTGTTGGTGTTGTAAAACCCGAGGAGTTTGATAGAATTTGTATGCTAGGCGGGCTTTAACCTTAAACACACATCATAAAAATTAAATAAATGAAACATATTATAACTACACTTACATTACTATTTACAATTATAGTAAATAGCCAAACTAAAATAAATTTCCCTACACTAAATGGGCACACATTGGAGGGCAGTAATGTTACTTTGCCAATTGCAGGTACTAAAAAATTTACCATTGTAGGCTTATGTTATAAACGCAGTGCAGAGGATGATTTAAAAACTTGGATACAACCTATGTATGATGTTTTTGTGGCTAAAGCAAAAGGTACCGATTATTTTGATGTGGCAAATTACTACGATGTAAATTATTTTTTTATTCCGTTAATAAGTGGTTTTAAAAAAGCCGCTAACGATTTTAAAGCCGCTACACAACAAGATTTATGGAAAAACGTAGTTGATTGCGATACTGATATTAAGCTTTTGAAATCTCAATTAAAACCAACAGATGATGGCGTGCCATACTTTTATGTGATAGATGAAAAAGGAAAAATTGTTGAAGTAGTTACAGGAAAATATACCGAAACTAAAATGGATAAAATACAAGAAGCTATTGACTAACGTTAGTCATTAACTAATTTTTAATTATTAAAACGAATAATTTAAATTACCATTTAAATACACAACAGATACAATAGTTTTAATAAATTTATATTTATAATCAGTAAACTTTAATTCAGCCTCTAGCCATTTATTTTCGCGAGCATTTAAAATAAATAATGAACTTTCGCCATTAGTAAATTTCAGTTTCTCTGCCTCAACCAATTGTTTATTATATTTTACTGAGCGTTCGGCAACTTGTAATTGTTCGGATAAAATAGTGATGGTTTGCTTTAATGTATTTAACTTATTATCTAATTCGTTTGTTTTATTAGCTATTTCAAATGAGTTATTTTGGAAATTAATTTTCGCCATTTTATATTCGTTTCTCGACTTACGAAGTAATAACGGAAAAGATAAATCGACGCCCCACTTATAATTATTTGTAGAATATACAGGGCTAACAGAATTTGGATTGTATGATAATGCATTGTAATTAATATTTAATTTAGGCTTAATCATTTCTTTTTTTAAGCGAACATCAATTCCAAGCACTTTTTGAAAAGATATGTACTTATCGATAACTGGGTTAGTTGCTGAATCTTGATACAATTGTTTTACAATACTATTTTTTGCTTTTTCAAAATACAAATCCAAACTATCCAAGGGCTTAAATAACTCATTAACTAATGGTGCATTTGCTTGCCAATTAAACATAGCTAAATTATTATTTTGTTTTTGATTTTCTATTGTTGCAGTTTGAAAATCAAGCAAACGAGATTGATATAAAATTGCAGCTTCAATGGTATCCATAGCCGCACGCTCTCCAACACTAGCTAACGATTCTATACCAATTAACCTCAGTTTTGCTAACTCCATAAAATAATTGTTTAATGTGAGTTGCTTTAAACTATAAAGCCAATCAAAGTATTGTAAAGATGATTCGTATAATAAATTATTTAACTGTATGTTTTTATCGGCCAAATAATAATTTACATATTCTTTTGATTTTAGTAAATCAGCTCGTCTGTAATCTATTATTAAACCTTGCAATAACCCAACTTCTAACCCAACATAAGGTAAGCCGTAAGCCGAAGTAAATTGTTCTGGATTAATGTTTTGACCAGCACCGTATTCATAACCAAACTTTAAATTTTGTGCGGTAAATAAAGGAATTTTTACACCACTATTTAAAATGCTATAATAATTTGAACCATTAAAATTTTTATTGTCGTAAGTACCACTTACAAAAGGATCAAAATTTCCTTTGCTAGCTTTGTATTGCAACTCGCCAAATTGGTTAATGTTATTTGCGCGTTTTGAAATTGGATTGTTATCTAATACATTTTTTAAATAATTATCATAACTCAAAACAACGGTTGTTTGAGAAATGATTTTAAAACATAAACATCCAAAAACTAAAATTAATATACCTGTTTTATTTTTTTTCATCCTTGTTATTTTCTTTTTTATGTTTACTATGTTTCACGTAAAAATCGGGAGGAAAGCCATTTAATTTTCTCCAAATTTCATAAATTACAGGCACGTTATTTAAAAGTGCAAAGCCCGCTACCCCGCTTCCAATTTGAATTGCATCGGGCCAACGCGTTCCTGTATTTTTAACTAAAATTCTAAATTTACCATTATCAGATATTACTTTATCAAAGGCTACAATTTGTGATTGATAAGTTCCAAAACTAATGCCTGGCCAACCCGAAAAAACAAATGCTGGCCAACCATCAAAAGTAAGTTGTACGTTTTGGCCTTTTTGAATTAACGGTAAATCAATTGGATTTATATATAATTCAACAGCTTGTTCGGATTGCTGTGGTACAATAGAACATAATGCTGCGCCTTCTTTTACAATTTCGCCAATACCTAAAACATAAGCCTTTGTAATGTATCCATCTTGCGGCGCAAGCACATAATAATACCCTTTGCGCATGCTGTAATTAGCCAATTGCCCTTGTAATTTGGTAAGTGAGCCTTCACCTTCATACAAAAAAGATAAAGCTGAAAATTTATCTGATTCTGCTTTCATAATTTTTTCTTGATAATCTTGTTGAACAAAATTTAATTCAATTTCAGAATTTAATAATTCATTTTTAGCAGCTAAATATTTATTTTCGGCCGATGTTTTTTTAGCTAAAGCATCTTGTACTTTAACTTTTCTGTTTTCTAAATCTGTTTTTGAAATAACGCCTTTTATCAATAAGTCATCAAAGCGTTTTAATTGTTCATCGGCAACTTTATAATTATTGATTGATGTTTGCACCTCAATGCTATCTGTTTTAACTTTAATTTTTGCTTGCACTAATTTATTTCGCGTTTGCTCCATTTTTAAAAGCAAGTTTTTATTCAACGCGTCAATTTGAAAATTGACCGAATTTATTTTTTGTTCATACGATTGTAACGTTGTTTCCTTTGCTTTAATTTGCTGTTCAGAACGGCTAATTAACATTGGATCTAGATATTCATCTTTTATCTCGGATATAAATGCAATGGTATCATTTTTTTTAACAAAATCGCCTTCGTTAATAAACCAATTTTCTACTCTACCTGCAATACGCGAAGTAATTGTTTGAGGCCTACCTTCGGGATTTAAAGTTGTAACGGTTCCTTTAGACTCAACAGTTTGAGTCCAAGGCATTAATAAAACAACAAAACCAATTATAAAAAAAGCACCTAACGAATATTTAATAACTTTAGAATAAGAGCGTTTATAAATATTAGAAACGCCCTCTAATTCTACAACGTGAGTGTTTAAAAAAGAATACGCCTCTTTTTGTTCAAAAATATTTTCAATTTTATATAAGGCAGTTATAATGTCGTAACAAGTGCTAAAACTACTCACTAATTTTTCTACCGAATTAATTACTAAAAATATTATAATTTCGGAGGCCACAAATTGCCCAATATTTAAATCGCCTTTTTGAACCAAAAATGCTCCAAAAAATAATAATACAGCTACAAAAACTACCTTAAAAAGTATAATTGCTTTAACTTGTTTTTCGAGCACTAAAAAATGATTTTTTCGACAAATGATATAATCATTTAAAATAAAATCTGTTTGTGTTAAAAAGTCGTTTGTTTGTGTTTGATTGGTAGCTGCTTTTTTTTGAAACAACTCAATTAAACTATATTTTTCGTTAGATGTTTTTACGTTTGTTTCAATTCCTTTTTTACCATAATATATAATTATAAAATAAAAAGAAATTCCAATTAATATTGTAAAAAACATAAACCAAGGGCTATATAAAGGCAATAACAGCACTCCAAAAACAATGCTAATTAATGAAAATGAAAAATCGAGTAAAATTTTACTGATTCCTTTTTGTAACGTAACCACTTCAAAAAATTTATTAAGTTTTGGTAAAATTTCATTGTTGTTTTCGTCATTATTTAAATACGTGCTAATACGTGTGGCTAAATTTCCAAATATTTTTTGGTGTAGTGTTTCATTAATGCGCATTTGCCAAATTTGAAAGTATCCAATAAATACTGTTGCTATAATAGTAATGGTACAAAGTAATATTAATGATGCCGAAAAACTACCCGCCATTACATAAGTTACTACGCCCTGTATGCCAACAGTAATTGCAACATACATTATACCTTGTAAAATTGCCAAAGTATAAACTTTGCTTAAAATAGTTTTTTCGTTAAACAACCAGGTAAACAATAATTTAGCTTTATTTGAGTTCATTTTTTTGTTTTTTTTATTTAAAAAATTAAACGGGCATTAATTTTCGCAATATTAGTTTTGACAAAAATAGTAATAAATAATAGTATTACTATTATTTATTGTATATAATATTTATTTAATATATATTTACTATCAAATTTAAGTAAATGGAATTAGACGTTAGGATAAAAATGAACGAAAAGTTGTTTCTTCGCAACCCAGAAGAATCTGTTTTAGGAAAAAAAATGGTTAAACATGGCTTAGTTTTAATTAATAAACTTGGCTTTGAAGAGTTTACATTTAAAAAATTATCTATCGAGATATCGACCACCGAAGCTAGTATTTACCGCTATTTTGAAAACAAACATAAATTTTTAATTTATTTAATAAATTGGTATTGGAGCTTTTTAGAATACAAAACAGTATTTAGATTAAATAATATTACCGATTGTGAACTAAAATTAAAAACCATAATTAAACTTTTGGTAGAGGAGCCGCCCGTTAATACTACTTATAATGATTTTGTTACAGAAAACGAAGCTTATAAATTAATTATGTGGGAAGGCTCAAAAGCTTATTTAACGCGTAATGTAAGTAATGATAATAAGGATAGATTATTTAAACCTTACAAAGATTTGTGCGGACGAATTGCTATGATTATAAAAGAATATAATGCAAAATACAAATATCCGCATTCAATGGCGAGTACACTTATAGAGCTTGCGCACACTCAAAAGTTTTTTATGAAAAATTTGCCTGCATTAACAGATTTTTCGAAAGAAAAAGACGATAAAAAAGTGATTTTATTTTTAGAGCAGCTATTGTTTTCGAGCATCAAAAACAAATAACTAAAAATTATTATTATTTAAACAATTCCATTTCAATTATACTATCACAAAACGCATACTCATCTTTAATAGAATTTGAGGCTACAATTATTGTTTTGTGCAATGCATAAGTATTAATTAATTGTGTATACCAGTTAATAACAGTTGCATCGAGGTTGGTGGTTGGCTCATCTAAAAATAAAATAGGTGCGTTGGCTAAAATAGCTAATGTTAATTTTAAACGCTGTTTCATACCACTCGAAAACAATCGTATAAATTTATTTTTGTGCGCCGATAAACCACTTAACATAATAACCTCAGTAATAGATAAATTATTAGTAAATGGTTTAAAAACCATAACGTGTTCAAGCTGCTCTTGCAAAGTAAAATCTTCAACAAGTTCCAAATAAGGCGATGCCAAACTAATTAATTGATGTTGGTGCTCATCATCAATTAACGTATTGCTACTGTTTTTAAACTCAACAGTTCCTTTATTTAAGGTTAAATAGCCAGTTAAAGCTTGTAGTAAGGTAGATTTACCAGAACCGTTTAAACCTAATATTACAATTTTTTGCGAAGGAGAAATAATTAAATTAACATTTTTAAACACCCATTCGTTACCAAATTTTTTTGATGCATTGGTAACAATAATGGTTATATCGTTTGCTTTCACGTTAATTAGTTTAAAGTTTAAACTTATAATTTAAATTTTATAAGTCATAATTTATAACCCATAATTTACAAGTCTTTATTATCTTTGCAAACATTAAAACATTAAAACTCATATTTGCGCCCATTTGGAAAACTTGGTTTTTTGCTGTATTTGCAACTTCCTTTTTAGTACTATATCCATTTTTTTGGTTAACTATTACGTTTAACAAGCACAATTGGGCATTTAAATTAAAGCGCATTTGGTCGTACTGTATTGCTTATGGGTCGGGTATTCACACACAATTAATATATCAATCGGCATCAAAAAAATTACCTAAACCTTGTGTAATTGTTGGCAACCATACATCTTATTTAGATATTGTAATTAGCACCTTTTACATAGATCATTTAGCGTTATATATGGCTAAAGCTGAGTTACTAAAAGCACCTTTGTTTAAAATATTTTTTAAAGGATTAGATATTCCCGTAAACCGCAAAAGTAAAATGGATGCGCATAAATCGTTACAAAAATCGCGCGATGCGATAGATATGGGTCGTAGTATGGTTATTTACCCCGAAGGAACAATTTCTGAAAACGGTATTTTAATGCCTTTTAAAAATGGTGCTTTTAAATTAGCTATTGATAAGCAAGTACCAATTGTGCCTATAGTAAATTTAAATAATTGGATGTTGTTACAAAATGGTGGGTATTTTAAAAGTAATGGATGTTTTGGTATTGCAAAAGTTGTAATACTTGAGCCCATACCAACCATAGGGCTAACCGACGATAATTTAGTAGATTTACGCGATCAGGTTTTTAAATTAATTAACCAAACTTTACAACACTACAATGGCTCAAAAAATTGATATAAAAACAGTAAACGAAGTGGCGCATTTAGCCCGCTTAGAGTTTAACGATGAAGCAAAGGCCGATATTTTAAATGATATGAACAACATGCTTGCGTTTGTTGGTAAACTAAATGAATTAGATACAACCAATGTTGAGGCATTAATTTATATGACAGATGAAAAAAATGTAATGCGTGAAGATGAGCCCTTAATAACTGTTACACAAAAAGAAGCGCTAAAAAATGCCCCTAAAAAAGATAGCGATTATTTTAAAGTGCCAAAGGTTATTGATCATCCGTAAAAACTAAACAGATGCTTTGGATTATTTAAAATTTTATTACACATATTTTTTTATTTCAGTCATATCAGTTTCCCTCACTTCGTGGGCTTTTAAAACACGTTCAGCATATTCACCTAAGCGCCAAATTGGTAGCGAAACAATGAAAAATGTAGAAATTAATTTTGTGTTTAACCAAAAAAATTAACTTTCGTTTATACTTTTTAAAATAATAGCGCAGGCTGTTTTTATTTCGTTAACAGTAATAGTTAAAGGAGGAGCAATGCGCATACTGTGCGAGTTAAATAAAAACCAATCTACAATTAATCCATTTTTAACACAGGTTTCAATTATTTTAAAATTTAAATCGGTGTCTTCAAAATCAATACTCAACATAAAGCCAAGCCCTTTTATATTTTTTATTTTTGGATGTATAAGTAACGAACGAATTAAATTTGATTTATGTTCAACATGAGCAAGTAAATTTTCGGTTAAAATAGTTTGCAAGCAAGCTAACGATGCAGCACAACAAACGGCATTACCGCCAAAAGTATTTATGTTACCTAATACTGGGCTATGCGTAAACTCATTCATCAATTTTTGATTGCTAATAAAACATCCAATTGGCATGCCGCCTCCCATGCCTTTTGCTAACAATAAAATATCGGGTACAACATTAAATTGGTTAAATGCAAAAAATGTTCCGCTACGACCAAAACCATTTTGTATTTCATCTAAAATTAATAATGCACCATGTTCATTACATTTGTTTCGTATTGTTGTTAAAAACTGTTTAGTGGCAACTGTATAGCCTGTTTCGCTTTGTATAGGCTCAAGTATAACTGCTGCCGTTTTTGAGGTAATGTGCCTTTCTACTTCATCACAATTATTGTAATTCAATATTTTAACATCTGGCAACAAAGGCCTAAAGGCTTGTTTAAATTCTTCGTTACCCATAACGCTTAATGCGCCGTGGGTACTGCCGTGGTATGAATTTGTAAAACAAATAATTTCTGTTTTACCTGTTACGCGCTTTGCTAGTTTTAAAGCTCCTTCGGTTGCCTCTGTACCCGAATTAGTAAAAAAAACTGAATTTAAATTAGTTGGCAACAAATCTATTAGCGCTTTTGCAAGTTGTACTTGTGGCGCTTGCACGTATTCGCCATAAACCATTAAATGCATGTAGGTTTGCGCCTGCTGTTGTATTGCTTTTACAACATTAGGGTGGCAATGCCCAACATTACTTACAGATATGCCCGATATAAAATCGATGTACGATTTGTTATTTATATCGTATAAATAAATGCCTTGCGCCCGAACAATTTCTAAATCCATTGTTGTTGGTGCTGGTTTAGCTATGTGGGTTAAGTAAATTTGTTTGTTAGATAAATGCATTTGTTAATGAGTTTTCAAATTTTAATTTAATAGTAACGAAAGCGATTGTGTTTTTTTTAATTTCTCTTCACACTGCTCTAAAACATATTTTTTAATTGTGAAATTTATTTTACACAACGTGTCAAACTGTTGTTGTGTAATTTTGCAGTTACACTGTTTTAATATTATCATAACATTGTTTAGCTGTTCAAAATTAAATGTAATCGTATAATTAAATTCAATATGTTTTTCAATAACATTACAAGCTAGCAATACTTCGTTTGCTGCAGTTTTATAAGCATTAATTAAGCCGCCAACACCAAGTAATGTGCCACCAAAATACCTTACAACAACTAGCAAAACGTTTGTTAATTTTTTTGACTGTAGTTGTCCCAATATTGGTTTGCCTGCTGTATTATTAGGCTCTCCGTCATCGTTAACTCTATAATTTTGCATATCGGCACCAAGCCTATAAGCATAACAGTGATGATTGGCTGTTGGGTGTTTTTTTTTAAGATTTGTTAAAGCCTCTTTAATTTGAACATCGTTGATAACAGGAAAAACAAATGCTAAAAACTTACTGCCTTTATCTTTAAAAATAATTTCGGCAGGCTTTTCAATAGTTAAAAAAGTATTGGCAAATAGCATTTGTACTTAAAAAATTTGCGGCAATATTCCTAAAATAAATATTGCTAATAAACTAAGTGCAATGCCTAGCCAATTTTTTTGCGATAGTTTTTCTTTAAATACCAATACCGATATAATTGTTGAAATAGTTAGGATACATAAATTGTTTACCGGAAACAAGATAGATGAATCGAGAAGGCCCGATCCTAAAGCTTTTCCTAAAAAAAACATAGTTCCATAATTAATAACACCTAAAATTAAACCAGCCGGTATAGCTTGTAGTTGAAAGGTTTCTTTTTTGATAATGAGCTGATATAATAACACCATTAAGCCAATTACAAATGCGGTTGCAAATATGGTTGATAAAAAAACATCTAACGAATTACCTAGCAGCAAATTGCCTTGCAGTGGGTTTGTAACATAATT
>JAYSUQ010000123.1:0-4558 GCA_043718985.1 Bacteroidota bacterium
TAAAAAATAATTATAAATCCAATGAGAATAAGACTTTTGAGCCTTTTTAATTATTTACTCGGTTTATAGTGATTAATAAATAAAAAACAGTAAAAATTCACTTGTTAATAACAACAATTGCCGTTATTCATCTTTAAAAAAATGCAGCTTGTGCAAATCTATTAACTGAATGTTTTTGTAATAAAAATTAATTACTTCGTTGTGCTTGTAGCCTAACTTTGCCATTCGCATTGCCCCTTCTTGGCACATGCCAACGCCGTGCCCAAACCCTCTACCTTTAAATAGTAAAGTATCGCCTTGTAAATAAATACTAAAAAAAGTAGATTTTAATTGCAAATCGTTTCGTACGTTTTTTAATGGCACGCGGATGTTGTTTGCTTCTAAATACGATTTTCGCACATCTTGTTTAAAATTTAAAGCCTTCCATCGGGCGTTAGAGTCTTGCGTGGGGTAATTGTGTTTTAATTTTAAATACGATAGCCAATCTTCTTTTGCCATTTTGCGTTCCCATTTTGCATTTGGCATTTTGGTGCTAAAGGTATCGTTAACACTGCGTAGGTATGGCAAGCGTTGCCCCCAAACATCTTCACTGTTAGCGGTTTCGCCACCACTGTTGCTATGAAAAGCGGCATCAATTAAATTTAAGTTATCATCAACAACAACTCTGCCCTTGGTATCGTTAACTGCTGTTGTAATTTCGAGTTCGGTTGTTCGTCCAAAATAAGCTTGGCAATGCGTATGGTCGCACAAATTAAAATTTTCGGCAGCATGTTTTTGCAAGTGCGATAAGGCAAACGTACGAGCTAAAATAGCCTGTACTTTATAAAATTCACTAAACGAGCGCCTTCCCGATTCGGCCTGCACAACGCCTCCAATGTAATTATCTAGCACAATTTGATTAACACATTTTAAATTGCCCTGTTCTATTTCTACAATTAAATTGTCATCATAAATACGAGGCTTTCGCTCGGGGTTAATTAATTTTAATCTAAACGACTTGTAAACATCATTACTTGATATTTTAATGCGTTTAAATTTACCAATTGTGTTTTCAAATGTTTTTACCTCAATTGAATCGTTATTATAACACAATTTAATTAACGGAAAGGTGGTGGTGTTTATTATTTCTACTCCATTTGCCCACAAACTATAATTGCCTGTATTGGCACTAAACGTAAACGATTGTAATTTGTTTTGCGAAAAAATTCGAATAGCTACTACTTCATCTTTACTAAAATATTTTTTATTAATAGTAAACGATAGCAATAGGCCAACACAACATATTGTTGCGAAAATATAAAATTTAATTTTTTTCATTTAGGTGATTAAAAATTAATTGCGCTACTTTTTTAGATGCGCCACTGTTACCCAATAACTCAATTAACTCGTCGTACTGCGTTAGCATTGTGTTACGTTTTGCCCCGCTTAAAATATAGGTTAATTCTTGTGTTAAATTTTTTGGGTTTAATTCGGTTTGTATTAACTCTTTAACTATTGGCCTATCCATAATTAAATTTGGTAACGAAATATATTTAACTCGGTTACCCACTACCATGCGTGCAATACTGTATGACACGGCGCCACCCTTGTAACACACTACTTGTGGCAATTTAAACAAAGCGCTTTCGAGGGTTGATGTGCCTGATTTAATAATACCAGCGTGCGCATGGTGCATTAAGGCATACGTTTGATTAAAAACAACCTTTATGTTTTTATCTATTGCTTTTTGGTAAGCTTCTTTTGGTAAATTAGTTGTGCCCGCAATAACAAATTGATACTCCGAAAAATTAGAAACAACGTTTAGCATAATCGAAAACATTTTTTCAATTTCTTGTTTACGACTTCCTGGCAGTACCGCAATTATTGGTTTTTGTTCTAAATTATTATTGGCAATAAATGTATTTTTAGTTGGTAAGTTTTTTTTCTCTTGCTCTATTGCATCAAGCAAAGGGTGCCCAACATAATTGGCGTTATAGTTGTGCTTTTTATAAACGCTAACTTCAAACGGCAGTATAACAAACATTTTTTCGCAAGCGCGTTTTACAATTTCCACTCTGTTTTCTTGCCAGGCCCAAATAGTTGGCGATATGTAATATAAAACCTTAATGCCTTGTTGTTTTGCCCAATCGGCAATTCGCAAATTAAAACCAGGATAATCTATCAAAATTAGCACATCGGGTTTGTATGCTAAAATATCTTGTTTACAAAACGTTATGTTTTTAAATATAGTGCGTATATTTTTTGCAACCTCTACAAAGCCCATAAAAGCTAAGTCTTTAATGTGTTTAGTTGGTTTTTGATGTGCAACTTGTGCCATTAAATCGCCACCCCAAAATTTAAATTCAATGCTATTATCCAACAATAACAATTCCTTCATCATATTCGATGCATGTAAATCGCCCGATGGTTCACCAGCTATAACGTAATATTTCATTTTACAGTAACGATATATATAGCGTTAGGCCAACGTAGGCAAAGGTTGCAAACATAATGCCTTTACTTATATTGTACGCTTTTTTGTTGAGTAATAAGTAAAATACAATTAAATTAGCAGCAATGCATACAATGCAAACTTCCTGTAGCATTTCGCCTCCACGTAAGTATTTTATAAAACTATTTGGAAAACTTAATTGGCTATAAAAAAATAACCAGTAGCACATAAATACAAATGCCGGAAAAATTAATCCAAACACTAAGCCTATCCAAAGTTTATCAATTTTATCGAGCATTGTTATAGTAAATTAGTTAAATGTGTAATGTAATTATGAGCAGTTAAATCGTGCATAATAGGTACAACCGAAATGTACCCATTTTTTAATGCCCATTCATCGGTATCGGCAGCAGTAGGTTCAAAATTAACAAACTTACCCGTTAGCCAATAATATGTTCGGCCATATGGGTCTATTCGTTCATCAAAATCTTCAACCCAGTTTGCCTTTGCTTGCCTACAAATTTTTAAGCCTGCAATTTCATCAGCTTTAAGTTTAGGAAAATTTACATTTAAACAAACACCCGTTGGCAATTTATTTTTTAATACCGATGCAATTAGTTTTTCAATGTAAATAGTAGTTGCGCTAAAATCGGCATTAATATCAAAGTCGCACAAACTAAAACCAATTGCCGATGTATCTTCTAAACTTCCTTCAATTGCAGCACTCATAGTGCCCGAGTATATTACATTTATTGAGCTATTACTCCCATGGTTAATCCCCGATAAAACTAAATCGGGCTTACGAGGCAGTAGTTTGTTAACCGCCATTTTAACGCAATCTACAGGTGTGCCTGTGCAACTATATTCCATTACTGCACCTTTGTGGTAATGTGTTTTTTGAATGCGTAAAGTTGAATTTATGGTAATTGCATGGCCCATTCCCGATTGTGGCTTGTCGGGCGCAACAATGTACACATCGCCAAACTGCATGGCAATTTGTGCCAAATGTAAAATACCAGGTGCCGATACGCCATCGTCATTTGTTACTAAAATTAAGGGTTTTATAGTCATTTAGCGTAAAGCTACATTATATTGCACAATTTAATGAGTTATACTGAGCTTACTTACTAAAAAAGTAATGTTCAATTCTTACTAAAAGTAGTACGTTATTTTTATTATTTTTGTTTTACTAACTAAAACAATCATCATGAAAAAAATTATAAACACTACAAATGCACCTTCGCCAATTGGGCCATATAACCAAGCCATACAGGTTGGCGATAGCGTGTATGTTTCGGGTACAATTGCTATGGATTTAGGTTCAAAACAATTGATAAAAACAACTATAAAAGATGAAACTAAAATTGTGATGGAGTACTTAGGTGCTATTTTACAAGAAGCGGGTTTAACTTACGATAACATCGTGAAAACCACTATTTTTTTAGCCGATATGAATAACTTTGTTCACGTTAACGAGGTGTATAGTAGTTATTTTAAAAACGATTTCCCGGCACGCGCAACCATACAAGCAAACCGTTTACCTAAAGATGCTAATGTTGAAATTAGCGTTGAGGCACGTGTTTTTTAACAATAAACACTAAAACAAAAAAAACGCTTAATCGAACTTTTTTTGTTTTAGTTGGTTAAAAAAGATTATTGGTAGGTTTAAATAAAAATTTGGGCGAAACAAAAAAATGTCTAAAATTTGTTTATTTAAAATATTGTTTTAATTTTACTATAACTAATTAAATTATTGTTATGAATATTTTTGTAAGCAACATTAGCTTTAAGGTAAGAGAACAATCTCTGAGTGAGCTTTTTTCTCAATTTGGCGAAGTATCGTCGGTAAGAATTATTAAAGACAAAGAAACAAAACGCAGTCGCGGATTTGGGTTTGTTGAAATGCCTGACGATAATGCGGGCCAACAAGCAATAGATGGCTTAAATGGTACAGAACATTACGAACGTGCAATTGTCGTATCGCAAGCTAAAGGTAAACCCGAAAACGCACAATAAATTTTTTAACACGATATAGCTAAATCAATATAATAAGTCATATTTTAGAATTAAAAAAAAGTTCACTAGGCGTGCATCTTTCTTTTTTTCTTATTGCTTTTGCTTGAGCCC
>JAYSUQ010000124.1:0-4557 GCA_043718985.1 Bacteroidota bacterium
TGATTTACGCTAATCGAATCTATTGGTTTTGCAACTAAACTAGCGATTAAAGTATCTTCGGCTGTAATTTCTATATTAAGGGTTAGTTTAACTAACGAATCTATCAAGGGTGCCGAAATAATTTTTTTGGTTTTAATGTTTTTATATTCAAACGTTAGTTCGTAGCTACTTTGGCCAGGCAAACTAATAAAATAATCTCCGTTAGGTAAAATGGAGTTGTATTGCCCCGAATAATAATCTTTATTAATAGTTGATTCTGCTGTTATTTTAGCAGCAACTGGTTTTCCTTCAAAAGTAACGATACCATTTACTAAAATTAAGGCTACTTGTTTTTCAAATTTAGCACGGTCAATTTCATAAATATCTTGTTGTCCTAACCCATCCAAATGTTCTGATGAATAATAGGCTTTTTTGCCATCGGGGCTAATTACTAAATATTTATCGTCTTGTATTGTATTTAATGGTTTGCCAATGTTTTCGGGATTTCCAAAATTATTATTTTTTATTTCTGATTTAAAAATATCATAACCACCTATACTTCTGTGCCCATCGTTTGAACTAAAATAAAACAGCTCTCCATCAAAAGTAATAAAGGGTGAATCTTCATCACTACTTGTGTTTATTGGAGCACCTAAATTAATTGGTTTTTCAAATTGCTCGTTTGCTTGTAGCGTGGCTTTCCAAATATCTCGGCCACCCAAGCCACCTGGCCTATCGCTCGAAAAATAAATTGTTTTTTCGTCGGCCGAAAAACAGCAACTGCCCTCCCAATTGTTACTACAAATGCCATTTAAACGTGTTGGTTTACTCCATTTATTAGCAAGTTTATTACTTACATAAATTTCGCCACTACCATTAATATTTTTATATAAATAAATTTTTTGCCCATCGTGTGTAATGTACGAGGCCGATTCGTGTGTTTTAGAGTTTAGCTCCGTCATTGGCATTCCTCTTTGAAAAACGCCACTTGCATCTTTGTATGATATATAAATGTCTTCGAAATAAATTCCTTTTTCACTTTTTTTACCTGGCAAACTTTGCTTACCACCAACCGATTTTTCGCCTCGGTAAGTATAAACCATAAACGATTCATCGCCTGGAAAAACTGGTGAGTATTCGTTTTGATTGGTATTTATTTTATCGCCGCTATTTTTAATTTTAATTGCAGTAACTCTATCTTTAGTTGATAAATTATTTTTACAATTATCTATTTCGTGTAAAACAAACGTTTTAATTTTTTCGGGTAATGGGTTTTTTAAATATTCTTCATACTCAGCAATTGCAAGTTTATCTTTTTCGGTAACAGCTAATGATTTGCCGTAATAAAAAGAATAATCGTGTAAATACGGTTTTATTTTTGATGCATTAGTTATAAGTGCGGCTGCACGATAATAGTTATGCGTTTCAAAAGCACAGCACGACCCCAACAAATAACCTAAATACAAGTTTTTATATTTGACATACAATTTATCATAAATAGGTAATGCTAATTGGTATTCGAGCGCATTAAAATAAGCATCGGCCGTTCTAAAATCAGGAATATCTTTTTTATCTATATCAAACAATAAATTATCGCGTAGCGAATCGTTAATTTGAGAAAAACTATTTGTAGTAAAAACTACTAACATCAAAAAATAAAAAAGTTTCATAAAATATAATTAACTAAAATAATTAGTAAAGATAAAAATAGATTTGAAATAATAACAAAATAATAGTGTATTGCAACTACTTAAATGTTAAAAATTACACGCCAAATTGCGTAAAATGATGATCAATGTGTTTATAAAACTGAGTACTCCATTCTTTAGCTGTTAATACGCCAAAGGCTGGATTTTCTTTTCCTTCAAAATAAGCAGTTCCTTTTGTTTGTGTTTCGGTTACGTAGTTAATAAAAATATTTTTTTCTATTTCAAAATCACGTTCGTTGGTAATAATAAAATCGGCGCCAGTGCGCGAGTTTTTAGGATAAGGTTTATTGCTGGTTACAATACCTTTTACAAATAATTTCATTATCAATTTTGAAAAAAAAGATTGATCCGTTTTTATTTTACCATACGTTAAATCATACGTTACATTTACGTGTGCCAACATTTGCGCTACATTCATTTTGCCCCACTGCGGTTTTGTTGTGTGGTTTAGTTTATTTAATCTGTTAAAAACAACTACAGTTGTTGTAGGGTCAAAAGTGTTTAAAATTGTCATCGTAATTAAGTTTTAAAAATAAAATTTAAGGGTTAGTTGTATGCGTTGTTTCTTTTTTTGATTTTACTATCATGTATAAACCAATTAAAACAAATGGTATACTTAAAATTTGCCCCATATTAATTGGTAATGCTGCTTCGAAATTTTCCTGATTTTCTTTTAAAAACTCCATCAAAAATCTAAAACTAAACATTAACGCACAAAATAAACCAAACATAAATCCTTTACCAAAATTGTTACGTTTGTTTTTCCAAAGCCAATAAAACAATATAAATAAAATTAAATAATAGGCTGCTTCGTACAGTTGTGTAGGGTGGCGCGGCAGTTCATCTAACTGATGAAACACAAAACCCCAAGGCATGTTAGTAGGCATACCTACAATTTCGCTATTCATTAAATTACCAAAACGAATCATCATAGATGCAAATGGCACAACAACCACAAGCCTATCAAACAACCACAACCAGTTTTCTTTTGTTTGTTTGCAGTATAGCCACATACCAACAATAATACCTATTGCACCGCCGTGGCTTGCTAAACCACCTTCATACACTTTTAAAATATCGAGCGGATGTGCTGAGTAATAATCAAAATCATAAAACATACAATGCCCTAAACGTGCTCCCAACACAGTACCAATAACAATATAAAGTGTTAATGAATCTAATTGTGTTTCTGTTCGTTTTTCGGTATTAAAAATACGGTTCATAAAAAAATGACAACCAATAAATGCTAATGCCCAAGTTAAACCATACCATCGCACGGGCCAATCTATAAAAGGTATTGTGAAAATTTCGGGGCTAGGATTCCAATTTATGAAAATATTTATCATTTATTTTTTTGATTGATTTATGTGTTAATTATTTTTTACGCTTTAATGAAATTGAAATATTATCAAATTTAATAGATTTAAGATTACTCTTCAACATCGGCATGAAATTTATGTAAAAAGCGATGTACAATAGGACTAAAAATTACGGCCACACTGGTTAAAAATGCAACGCCGCTATACAGCGAATAAAACGAAGAAAAAAGTTTAGCACCATCTGTAATAGCCTTATCTACAGGCCCCATACCAGTTAAAATCATACTTGCATTAAGTAAACTATCTATCCAATTTAAATTAAAATAATAATGATAGCCAACAACACCAATAGCTAACGATAAAAACAAAACAATTAGGCCTAACAACACACTTTTAAGTACTTTGTGGTAATAATCATTTTTATGAGGTATTTTTTTTAAAGCCATTGTTTTAATGTAATTGAAAACAAACATACTTAATATCTTCGCCTTTGGCAGTAAATAATGTTTCGTAGTAGGTTTTAATGTTAATTAATTCTTGGCGGTTAGAGGGGCAATTTTTATATAAATTATTAGTGGTAAAAAGCACATTTAAGTTATTTTCTTTTATCACCTCCATTGTGTAATCATAAAAACTTGTGCTATCAGTTTTTAAATGCACTAAACCGCCTGGTTTTAATATTTTTTTATAACGACTTAAAAAGTAATTAAAATTTGTTAGTCGCTTACGCTCTTTTGTTTTTCGGGGTTGTGGGTCGGGAAAAGTAATCCAAATTTCGGACACTTCATTTTCAGCAAAACAATAATCAATAAAATCGATGCGTGTTCTTAAAAAAGCAACATTAGTTCTATTAGTATCTAACGCTTTTTTTGCCCCAGTCCAAATTCTATTTCCTTTAATATCAACGCCAATAAAATTTTTACCTAAATCATTTTCTGATAAACCAATGGTGTATTCGCCTTGCCCACAGCCTAACTCAACTACAATTGGGTTATTGTTTTTAAATACATTTTCATGCCATTTTCCTTTACCATCAAAACCTTGTTGTAAATTTTGATGCAATAAGGCATAACAGTTTGAAAACAAATTAACATCGGCAAATTTTTCGAGTTTACTAGGCATAACTTAATTTTAAAAAACTTAAAAATACTAACAATTTTATAATATTAATTATTACGTGTAAATTGTTACATTCGTATATCAAAAACTACACTATGGATTTTAATTATAATAAAACAAAAATTGTTGCAACAATGGGGCCTGCAACAGATAATATTGCCGTATTAGAAGAACTGTTTTTAGCAGGGTTAGATATTTGTCGTATTAATTTTTCGCATGGCGATTACGAGGCAGTGTTACATACCATAAATAATATACGCACACTTAACACTAAGCTTAACCGCCATGTTGGTATTTTAGGCGATTTGCAAGGGCCAAAATTACGCATAGGTAAAGTTAAAGATAACGCTGTTGATTTGATAAATGGACAAGAAGTTGTTATTACTACAAAAGAATGTGAAGGTACTGCCGAAAAAATATTTATTACCTAT